>JAPORB010000010.1 GCA_026710425.1 Gammaproteobacteria bacterium | reverse complement strand
CTCATTATGGAAAATGCATTTCTCTTGGTACCTTTTTCACGATTTTTTAAAAATTACCCCATTCCACCGCTTCTGCCGTTGTGATCAAGGACCTTGTGGCGCGTTGTCTGAGAGAATCTTATACATAAGCGCGGACCATGATGGGAACATCTAATAGCAGACTATGGCACTCAGGTGCCTGAAGAAGTCGGCGCGCGTAACGAGTTGCTTTCTGGCCAGTTGCCAGTAGTTTTCCAAAAGACCACAGGCGGTGTGCAGTGTGTAAACGAACAGGTTAAGCGTCGCAAGGACGTTCGCAAGGGTGGACTTGCCGTGCCTGAAATTATGCATAAGGTGGTATCCCTTCGTCTTGAGGGTGTTGAAGCCTTCAGTTTCGATCTTCCAGCGCGTGTGTGCAGTCGGCGAGTTCGGTGATGAAGCTGGCGCAGTAGGTGACCTTGCCTTTTGCGTTGCCCATTCCGCACTGAGCCGTCGTGTGTTGCGACCCAGCATATGCGAGGCCAGATTGGCGATATCCGAGGCCGCAGGCAGTATCAGAAAGCGCGTGTTATTGCCGATCAGATGCAAGCAACGGAACTATGCCGAGCGGTGCCAGCCCAGCCAGCGGTCGCGCCGGGCGCACTTTGAAGACGCCCGTTTGCCAACCAATGGCTCCATACAGCAACATGCCGTAGCCCCAAGCCTGCGAAGTGCTTAAGTCCGAGGTGGGTGTTCCGTCAGCAGCGCGTCCCAACGACACTGTTCATTCGCCTGCGTGGACGCACCTCAATCTCTCGAATCCGCACTGTCACGGGATCAAAATTTTCTGCCAAGTTAGTCATAACAGAGAGTATGAACCATCGTTTTGGAAAAACCAGCCCTAAATGACAAATTTAGCCATTCTGTGCCATGCTGTCAGAGTGCAAAGGTCGGATTCGGCGAATTCTGATTCAAAAAACAAGTAAACGTATAGCCTTAATAGTATGGTATAACGGTAAACACTTAAAATGAGAACTGCTGATCTCGGTCGAACAGCAAGGAATCCGATTTTTCACCTTGATGAGCATAACCTACTTCCCGAGTCTGAACATGTTCTGCGGGCTCACTGAAGATGGATACAGTCCAATGGTAATATTGCCAATGCGTTGTCACAGGAAAAAGTTGCGGCATGCGGACACCGTGTGCATTTAATTACCTTTCATAGCACTCCAGCCTGACGCTAGGACGGCTGGCAAAATGCACTTTGTTATCCCCAGGGAAGCGGCAACTGGCAGAAGCGCATTCCAGACTCATCTGAAGCGGTATGTGATTCCACACATCCACGCACCGCCGAGCACGAGGGCCACGATTCCCGTATTGGCCGGGGACAGTGGATTACCATCGATGCCAAACAGGGCGGTGAGGCTGATACCAAGCCCCACCAGTGCCGCCCCCGGCAGCTGGCGCCAAAGTGGGGGCGCTGGCGCGCCAGTCGGCCGAGGCATCCGCTCTAGTGGCGATAGACTAATAGCGGCAGGCAGGAGCAGTAGAGCCGGGATAGCGACCCAGGGAATACGAGCCCACCACCAGTCGATGCTGCCTGGCTGCAGTCCCAGGCCAATGCCACCAGCGAACCAGGATGCGCCAAGCAAAAGCAACAGTATGCTCATATGCCAGAGATAAACCGTCATGATCATACTGTTGATCAGCACCGTGGCGGTCCACAGTCGCGGGTTTTCGAGCAGGCGCCGCATCGGTCGCTCGATGGCGAGCAGCACACCGAACTGAACCATTCCCAGTGCCGCCAAGGTCAATTTGGGTGGTAGCGAATTGCTGGGTCCATCACCAGGCGAGCCTGCCATGGCCACGGGATACGGACCCCAGACCACGGCCAGCACCAATGCGCCCAGCGCAGCCGTTGCGACCGCCAGAAGTACCACGGGGTTGCCCTGCCGACCGTCGCGCCAGGCATATCCCAGATGATGAACCGCCAGCCAGACCCAGAAGTAATTGCTCCAGTTGGGCAATTTCCAGTCTGATGCGAAAAACGCAAAATCGGTCGCAGCGGCCAGCAACAGATAGACCAGCAGAGACTTGTATCCCCAGCGCCGCCAAGCTGCGTGGCTTGGTGGTGCCAAAATTACGATCATCGTGTAGATGGCCAGGAACCAGGTGGGCAACAGCGCAACGCGAGTGATGAATTGAACCGATTCGGCGCGTATGCCACCGGCGAACAACAGCCCGGCTATTACGGTCCAGACCAGTATCAGCAACAACATCGGTCGCAACAGCCGGTGCAGGCGGGTGGCAAGCCAAGTCCTGTATTCAACTCCCCTTGCCAACGCCGATTCCAGCGAAACCGCGTTGGCATAGCCGCCCACCATGAAGAAAACCGGCATGACTTGGAAGAGCCAGGTCAGCCATTCAGTCCAGGGCACAATCTCCAGTGCCAGCACCGACACATAGTCGCCGGATTGGGGATCGACAAAGGCACCGGTAATCAACCAGTGGCCTGAAATAACGAACAGAATGGAAAACCCCCGCAGGAAGTCGACATACCGATTCCTTTCCGCGGGCGTGTTGAGTGCGAGTTCGTGAGCTTGATGCCAGATTTTCAATCGTGCAGACCGAAGCTGAAAACAACGTTGCCCATGGCGACTTACCAACGGAAGGTCAGTGTATCACAGACCCCGAGGATGTCCAGCTTGAAGATGTCGTCGCTGGCAAAGTCTTACCCTTCTCGTATAGAAGCAGCCTGCCCGCCTATCGGCTGACACCCTAAGCGTAAACATGCTTGAAATAAACCTAATTTTATTTGGCCAGTATCCAAGCACTGTGTAATATATCAGAAATTCCCACTAGAGGGTCGTCAGTGGCTTTGTGCCCATGATTTGAGGTAAGCTCTGTCAGCATAATGACTGCCCTCTGATTTACATGGTTTTTACTAGTCAGAATGCGTTTTCATCAGTTAATTTTCCAATCAATATGGCATGCAGTCACACTCAACTCATCCTTAATCCAACGGATGTTCCACTTCCAGCTTTTTGCTATAAAATCAGTTTGATGGTAGGGTCATTCAAGGAATTGTAAGGGGAATAAGCATGATTCAAGTAACGCGGATAACCCGGATTATCTGTAACGCAATAATGATACGGATCGCTGTCTTGCTGTTTATAGTCCTAACGCTGGTTCAATGCACTGTGGGCGGCACGATGCTGGTGGAACCAGATTTCACCCAATCTGATATCGATCAAGCACAGCTTGATTTGCAAACTCATGTAATCAAGCCTCCCAGAAATATGGACAACAACCAGATGCACAACACTCTCGTTGAGGTCTGGCAGTCCCTTCGCGAACCCCTTATTGATACCTGCCGCGAAGTTTTTGCAACTCGTTGCGAATACAGCATCAACAGAATGCAGGTTAAACTGGTAGAAGACCACTCCTTCAATGCCTATGCAGATGCTAGTAACTGGGTGATTGGCATTCACTCAGGTCTGATGCAATCGGTTGGTGATGATGACGAAATTGCTGCGGTATTGGGACATGAGGCTGCACATCTTTTGTTTGAACATAGTGAGAAAAAGTTAGCGAACAGTGCAGTAAACAGTCTAATTGGCGGCGTGCTGTTGGTAGCAGTCGGAGCCGCTCTGGAGATGGAAAATCCTGGAGATTTTGCCCGTATGGCGCAGACTGGAATGGAAGTCGGTGGCACGGTTGGTTATCTGATGCACTCTCCGGAGATGGAACTGGAAGCGGATCAGTTTGCTATGTATGCGTTGGCCAGAGCGGACCGCAGATTAACCGCAGGCACGGATTTAATTGTTCGACTTAATCGTGGTGAGGTACCGCTACCAATTAAACAAGGTGAGGGATGGGCAGGCTATCTCCATACTCACCCGGCGGATAATCGCCGTCTTGCCGCTATGCGCGCAACCTATACGGCCATAACCACGGGAGCTTCCGGTGGGCCGATCTCAAAGGAATGGGCGGGCTTCAGCAAGCTGAATGGTTATTCAGATCTACACTTGGCAACAGTAAGAAAAAAAACAGACACCCTCACCTTGCTCATTCAGAACGGTGCTGATCTTGAGGTGCGTGACAAAATGGGCTGGTCCCCTCTCCACCTTGCTTGCCAACTGAATGAGATTGACAGCATGAATCTATTGCTGGATGCCGGTGCCAAACTTGAGGCGCGGACTGAAGACAAATCAAGTTTCACCCCGCTACATATAGCCAGTGCCAATGCCAGACCCGAGTTTGTTTCCCGATTGCTTGATGCAGGAGCGAATATTGAGGCATTAAGTGCTGACGGTTCTACACCCTTGCACACTGCAGCTGCGGGAGGTACAGCAGATGTCGTGGAATTGCTGCTGGATTCTGGAGCTGACCCCAAAGTAACGAATCAGCGTGGACAAACGCCTTATGAACTGGGCCAAAACAACGAATACATGCAATTTTCCAATGCTCTCGAACGCCTGCAAGGTTCACAGTAAAGCCCATGGTTATCTCAAAGCTCACAGTTTTTATGTAGTAAAATAGAAGTGGGCTACTTAGCCGATAGTAGCGAAGTTAGATATCATGTAGACCGTGGAAATGAAGTAAAGCCTTTTGTTACGCCACTAAATCTCTCAAGCCCTTTCTTATGCTTGCTCATAAACAGCTGGTATAAAATCAATGGCCGAAGGAAATAGAACCAGATTGGTGATAGAAGACTAATTGCTGTCGATAGTAATGATATGAATTTTGTAATTCAGAAAAGGCAAAATCCGCGATAGAAATATTGCCTGGAAACCCTTCTTAATGAACCTTTTCCGGAACCATCAATAAGATATGGGTTTCATATGGAAGTGCATTGAAAAAGAATCATAACAAAACCAGCTTCCAAGAAAACCGGTAGTTGGTTAATGTTCTAAATGTACCCTTTTGAACCAGTTTTGTTTTTCATGATCAGGATGCAGTTAGAACGAGGCTTGACCTGTCTCGCCAAGTGATTGCTGTGGAGTCCGGAATTTATTGGTGGGAAATTGGTATTGCCGCTATGGTGGTGACTACCAGCTTGGCTAGTGCAACTTTGACGATGGCAGCAGTGAGTCAATGGACCGGAGGCTGGCGCGTTGCCGCCTTGCTGCCTCTGCTGCTCCTGCTTCTCTGGGTAGCACTGATTCTGCTGTCCCGATGGTTGAATCCCGGTAGTCACCAGTTATGGACAATAGAAATCTTTTCTTGGTCCATGCTTAATCTTATTTATCTGGTAGCGGTGATGACCGCCAAGCGACGATTTAACAAAGCTGAACAGTAACAAGATTCTATAAGGGCTCAATCCGACGATTCCGCCTCCAACCATGCTTGATAGCCACCGTTGAGACTGAAGCTGTGGACAAAGCCCTGCCCGGCCAGCCAGGCGGCAGCTTCCTGGCTCATATTGCCGTGATAGCAATAGACCAGCAGCGGTAGCTGTATATCCGTCTCCCCTATGAATTTTTGAACATTATCGCTGGTTAGATTAATGGCTGAGTCAATATGGCCGCTGGCATATGATACACCATCTCTGATATCCACAATTGTTACCTCGCCACCTGAACTGCTGATCATCTCTTGGGCCTCGATGACTGGAATTCGCTTGAAACTCATTTGTAGTATCTCCCCACACGAATCCGTTATGAATAGATGTTCTAATCCCGAACAGAATGGTTCAACTGTAGCAATTCAAGAATGATGACCATTTACAATAGCAACCACCCCATCACCAGAAAACCGAATGTTGCATAAAGGCACTGATCAGGGCATATGGCAACTGGGTGCGCACGTGATCAATATGGTCCGTGGCGGCCGCCATGGAGGACACCACGGTGGTATCGCTGATAGGAGAGGCATGGTCACCAAACACTGAACCTGACAATACCGCCGCAAGAAACAGCTGTGGCGGCATTTGCAGTGAAATCACGATCTGCATTGCCAGTGGAATCATGATTGCAAAAGTACCCCAGCTGGAACCGATGGAAAAGGCAATGAAACTGGATAACAGGAACAGCAATGGGAGAAGCAGGATAACAGGGATAGTTTCCTGCGCCACCTGGGCAACGTAGGCTCCAGTCCCCAACAGACCAGCCACATCACCCAAAGCTAGGGCAAATAGCAAAATCATGGCTACCGGCAAAAATCCGCCAGCCCCCTTTAGAAAAGCCCCCATCAGCAAATCAAGTTTTCCGTTCCCGCTGATTAAGACTAGTACCCACAAAGAGAATAAGGCCATTAAAACTGCCCAGAGTACAGATGTTGACCCTGAGCCGGCACTGATATTTCCTTCTCCGGTTATGTACAGGCTCAATGGCATGGAAAGCACCATTACAGCGATGGGGACTAGCATAAAGCGGGCCTTATCTTGCTCTGGATTGGCCTGACTTTGTTTGGTCTCCAGTACTGTGGGGTCCACCATAGGAGTGGTATCGGGCCAGAGAAATAAGCCCTTATCTGTACGCTGTTGAGCTTTTTTCATTGGACCAATTTGCAGGTTACGACTGATTACAATAGCAGCGAACAGCAATACGGCAATGGGGTACAGGTTATATGGAATTGCTGCTATAAAAACACTGACCGGATCCTCTACCTGGGCAGAAGCCAGCAAACCAATTACCACTGCTCCCCATGCATTAAGGGGAATCAAAATACAGATCGGTGCTGAAGTGGAATCGATAATGAAGGCCAGTTTTTCACGGGCAATACGGTAGCGGTCGAACAGCGGACGCGAGATAGAACCCGCCACCAACAGTGTGATATTAGACTCAATGAAGACCACAATTCCGGTGCAATATGCCAGCCATTTGGCCTTGATGGGGTTGTCAACCCAGTTTCTTGATTCCAGTAACTCAATAAAGCCGCGTACACCACCTACTCGTTCAATAGTTGCGATCAATCCGCCGATGATCAGGGTGAATACCAACACCCGTGCATCTCCGGCATCCCCAAACACATTGATGACACCATCTATACCCATGGCCAGCCCAGTTATAGGGTTGACCGCCTCCAGAATACAGAATCCAGTCCAAATGCCGATACTCAGGGAAATAATTACCTGTCTTGTGACTATGGCGAGAATGATTGCCAGCAAAGGCGGGATGACTGACATCCAGTTGGGTTCGTACATAGTGCTTTTGCCTGCTTTTATCTGTTTTGCGTCAACGGCAACCCAAAGCAACTAACTTGAAATTAACCTGTAGTATAGAGAAAAATCACATGGATGGGCGACAACCATACCGACAAGGGGAAAGAGTCGATAAAGCTTGGTTTCCAAGTCGATAATGTGCTACTGTATCCTTATTATGCTTGCTCCTGCTAGTGGGTTGATTTAGATAAACTTGTCATTGAAAAATAATCGCAAGTATTTGTTATAATTTATTCTTTTGAGGAGCGTGTTATTAGAAGGACAAACAGTATAAAGTTTTCTGTGTGAACAGCACACTACAGCAACTAAAGCTACCACCCAGTAAACTGAATATGATGGCGTAAACCACAGAACCGGAGAGGAACCATGGACAGACGTCAATTTTTGAATAATTTAAGTACAGCTACGGTAGCTTCCATTGCAGGCGGAGCAACCCTTTCAGCAAAAGCAGATGCTCTGGAAGAAGCTATGAGTGTCGAGCTGGACAAACGTATTGCAACGCCTTGGTTGTGTAATATTGAACCGATGCCGACTGAAGTCGCTGGTGATACTCGACCTTGGTATCAGCATGAAGATCCCAGGTTGCCTGAGATGCCCAAGGCCCCTACCCTCAGAGATTTCTACAAACTGCGGTTTGCTCCGGCCAACCACGTTTTGCAAAGTGCACGCTATGCGCAAATGAACGGCATGGAAGAGAAAGTCATTATGGCTTGTCTTTTGCACGACATCAGTGTTGAGAATCTTATTCGTACTGACCATGGCTACTGGTGTGCACAGATGGTCAGGCCCTATGTCGACGAGGAGGTGGCCTGGGCTATTGAAGCCCACCAGGCTCTGCGGTTCTTCCCGGATGAGTCTGTTGGCTATGAGTACCCAGACGCATATATTCGCTTTTTTGGTGCCGACTATCAGCCCGAACCCTACATTTTTGATGCTTGGGAAAAGGCCAAAAATCATAGGTGGTACATGACCAGCCGTCTGATTACTCTCAACGACTTATACTCTTTCGAAGAAGGCGTTGAGGTAGATATTGATGATTTTGAGGACATCATTGGTCGCAATTTCAGGCAACCTGCGGAAGGTCTGGGCTTCGACGGATCACCCGTTGCTCACATGTGGCGTAGCATTATCTGGCCAAATAACTTCCTGTAGGCATGTGCTTCCATGAGTAATGGAGGGATTGCGGGTATTATCGGTTGTGGACCGATCCTTAGAGATCATGAACAAGTACCAGATCAATCGGGAATCGCAAGATCGTCACAAGTATCGCTTTTGATGCTCAGAGTGTCATTAATACCCTAAATCAGCTTGGCATCAGGCAAGGACTTATGAAGGCTATCCCTGTGACCATCAAGGGTATACTGGGCAAATTGGTCGCTATGAAAGACGTGCGGCATAAAGTGGAATAACCGGAACAGGTCAGCTGCATAACTGCGGTGGTACTATTGCTAATTGCAAGCATTGTATTGACCAATAGTTAGGGCATCATTGCTCTCCAGATGCAATTTTCTACCCGAATTATTGCTTTAGAAGCAAAAAAGCCAGTGTGGGACCTGGTCCTCTACCCTGTTTGCTTGTTCCAGTAGTGTAATTGTGAATAAAGTTAAGGAAAGTTTTTTGGCAGATAAGCAAAAACCTCTTTAAAAGTCATCGAAAAGCTGCCATATAGTGATTAGGCTGGGGGTAACTCTGAGCAAAACCTTGGCTGAAGTTAAGAATAGAACATTCAGGAGTCATCAATGAAACGTGTCTTGCTCTTTGTTGCGACCAATCTGGCAATATTGATGGTACTGGGGGTTGTTCTCAGCATCCTGATGCCCGTTCTAGGTCTGGATCCTGCCTCCAATTCCGGCCTGCTTTTCATGTGCGCTATTTTTGGCATGGGAGGCTCATTCATCTCCTTGGCCATGTCCAAGTTTATCGCCAAGCGCAGTGTCGGTGCTCATGTTATCGAATCACCCCGTAATCAGGACGAGCAGTGGCTGTTAGCCACTGTACGCTCGCAGGCAGAGACTGCAGGTATCGGCATGCCGGAGGTGGCGGTTTACGACTCACCTGAGATCAATGCCTTCGCCACAGGTGCAAATCGTAATAATGCCCTGGTTGCCGTAAGCACGGGGCTTCTTCGTCAAATGACTCGAGATGAAGCTGAGGCGGTACTCGGTCATGAGGTAAGCCATGTGGCTAATGGAGATATGGTCACGCTCACACTGATCCAGGGTGTACTGAATACCTTCGTGTTTTTCTTTGCCCGACTTGTGGCACAAGCGGTAAATCGAGGCAATAACAATGTTTTTGTCTACTTCATGACAGTAATGGCATTTCAGGCCATATTTGGCATTCTGGCCAGTTTTATCGTGATGAGTTTCTCCCGCTATCGAGAGTACCGAGCTGATGCTGGAGGTGCCGACCTTGCTGGACGTCAAAAGATGATTGCTGCACTGAAACGATTGCAGGGAAACCATGGCGAGAGCCAGTTGGATGGACAATTGACTGCTTTTGGCATTAGTGGCAAACGGGCAATGACCGAACTTCTGATGAGTCATCCTCCGCTTGAGAAACGGATTGCTGCCCTGCAAAATCTGAACTAATCCGTACATTTGAGAGAGCAGATCGGTCATTCTCGCCATTGTACTTATAGCTAGGGTTTTGCATCTGCCATGTAGATTATGGAGCAAACGAGGGTTAATCTCTGTTAGGTCTGCTTACCCAATATGAGCAGAACATCTGAAACAGTCAGAAACTGCCCATAAATTCCACTGATTGAGGTAACAGCAATGAGCAGACCCATAAATATTGGTATAGACGAAGCAGACCGAATTGAAATCGCCGCCGGACTATCCCGCCTGCTGGCAGACACATACACGCTGTACCTGAAAACCCATAACTTTCACTGGAACGTAACCGGGCCACTGTTCAATACCCTCCATCAGATGTTTGAGCAACAGTATACTGAACTTGCCCTCGCAGTAGATGAAATCGCTGAACGTATTCGTGCTCTTGGAGTGGTGGCACCTGGCTCTTATCAACAGTTTGCTGAGCTTACTTCTATTCAGGAAGAAACCGGAGTTCTCTCGGCGGAAGAAATGATCGAACAACTCGTAGGAGATCAGGAAACTGTAGTACGCACCGCACGTACCATATTTCCCCTGACCGAAGCGTCCAAGGACGAACCGAGTGCGGATCTGCTGACCCAGCGAATGCAAGTTCATGAAAAAGCAGCATGGATGCTCAGATCTATGGTGAGTTGATAATGCAGTAATTTTTCTCCAGCTAATTTAACGTTTTCTGAGATTAGAGATTATTCGGCTGTTGGATCGAAAAGTATTGGTAATACCATGTCCGATCATATGCTTTATACAAAAGATGACCGCTGTAGATTGCCTTAACTCAAAGCAGTCTACTTTATAAGAACATTGAGGTTGATGACACCGATGTAAAGCATTTTGGTTAGGATTTAGTTCATGAAATACTCAGATCAGCCATGAGTAAAGACATAGTTTCCGAAATAATAATTGCCATCACATATCATTCCAATATACAACTTGTGCACCATATAGTTAATGTTGATATGACCAATGCTATCCCGAATGGCACTTCGGCAGAGATTCCGGACATGAAGCATCTTCGTATGTGATTTCGGTTGAAGTGAGAGTCAGTCTTTTGTTGTGAGGGACGTCACCAAGATTTTTTGAAAAATTCATATAGGTATAGTCTTAACTCTTTCTTCACAGCGATATAAGTAATACCAACTTGGTAATTATTTCTACTTGCTTTTACTATCTTAGAAATAAGCTCCTGCTTTCTTAGTATATAATAGTAGCCAAAGTAGGGTTCACGGGAGGGCAATAAATATGGAAATGCTTATTCAGGACACCGGAGGTTCGACAGTTTCCAATCATAAGCTTGATGTCAATGATGCACGATGTGCGCTAGTGGAGTTAAAAGAGATCGCTTATGGTGGAAGTTATGAAGTTGATGATACCAAAGGGCAGTATATCGCCCAAGATATGGTTCACCAATTTCGCAAGATTGCCATGGAAAAAACCCCCGAATCCAAAATAACGATTACCATCAGCCACAACTCCATTATAAAACCTGTAGTTCATGTGCTTAACGCCAATGTGGCTCGTTTTGCACTTGATGAAATTGGATACCATGACGCCTTCCGACCTAAAAGAAAGAAAGCCGATGAGAATGCTGGCCGTTTTGCTATTCAAGACATTATTCAAACCCTGCGCAAGTATGTTCAAGAAGCACCACAGCAGACTTCGGCCACTGATTCTGCAAGCACAACTCCTACCTCTAAAAAAGCCAGGCCCACCAAGCAGCAACCAACCAGTCCCATCATGCAGCAATCAACTATGCTACGCCGACAACCGAAAGAATCTGGACGCTCCCGGTTTAGAGATATCTTGGGCGGAGCTTTCTTGGGATTCTTAGCCTCCGCTGTCTACAATAATTCTGACCGATCTGATGATGAGAAAATGAGTGATGACACCTCAGACTCAGACTCAGATTATGATGATTCTATGAATTATGAGAATGAGCTATATTACAATAATATTGATAACGAAGAACTTAATAATGAGGATAACCTCAATGACGGCAACATGGATGACTATGGCAATGAATTAAATGACAGTTATATGGACGACTATGGCAATGAATTTTATGATGACTCTGATCCTGAAAATAACGAATGGTAGAACTAACTAACAGGCTAAAAATGAAATTTTTGCTTTCTGACCACCTAAACCCTATGAAAAATATGTCACATACTAAGCTGAAGTTTGTCGATTTTTTGTGTAACCAGCCCTCTCAGGGAGATGTCTATTTTCAACTGGACTTTGTTTAGCTTGCTCGCTTTGCTTGAGCAAATGGCGAATTAGCTAAATTCAATAGGTCATTTTATTCTGCACATAATTAATCTGGTCAATTCAATTTTGATTAACTCCCTAGGAAACCCCATGCAACTTAGAATTCAAGATGCCGATGGTTCAACTGTTTCCAGTCATACACTTGATGCTGGTGATGCACGCTGTGCTGTTCTTGAGTTCAATGATATCAGCGTTGGAGGTAATATTGATGTCGAGAATACCAAGGGGCAATATATTGCCAGGGATATCGTTCACCAATTACGGAAAGCTGCCATGGCTCAAGAAATGGGATCTGGAATAATGATATCCCTTACAGACGGTAGCGGTGATCAGCTTGTAAAACATACAATATGTGCTAATGCGGCAAGTTTTGCTCTTGAGGAAATCCAGTGCTCTGAAGGGTTTGAACCGGTACCAGGCTCAATTGATGAAAAGGTTGGTCGATTTGCCATTCAGGATATCATTCAGGCTTTGCGCAAAGTGGCAAGGGATGCCCCGCCAGATTTAGCAACTGCGGGAGATTCAATCTCTTATCCTCCCGAACTGGAAGAGCGCAAAGAGTCCGGGTGTGGTGCTATCCTTAGCGGCATCATAATGGGGCTTATCATTGCTTTTCTGACCGGAGGTATCATTGGAGGCGATGATGATCTTACTAGTGGCTGATAATCATTCAATGGAGAAATCACGATTATGAGATTGGTATCTGCGTTAAGTTTTCGATGTTTTCAGCTTTGTTCAATATACTTAACATTACTGTTCTTGGTTGCAACCCAGGCAGTTGTCGCCCAAGATAATCTTACGCCACAAGCAATCATTGACTGGATTGAAGGCAGCTACAGTAATCAAGCACAGATTACAGCAGGCGACCTTGATGCCGTAAACAATCTGCTTTACCCAGTGTTCAAGCAAGTTGATATCCCCGCTTTCGGTCCGTATGTCGTTTACCTGCAGTGGCCAATTGGAGCCCCTGACGGAGAACTGCAGCGGCAACGGATATGGACATTTCAGGAAAATGAAATGGATGGTGTTTCCATGGGGTTTTTTACTTTGCGTGAACCGGAACGCTGGCTTGATGCACATCTCGACCCGAACAAGGTTCTCAATATGACATCTAAAGATGCCATTGGTTACCCCGATGTTTGCCTATTGCCTGTAACGACTACTGGGGAAGTCATTAATGCCTCTATTCCAACCGACTGTCAAATAGTCTCGCAGGCCACCCGTACCACCATGACCCTGCAGGCCAATATCTCAATCACACCAAACCGCATCACATATAGCGAAGGTGGCATCAGGCAAGATGAATCTGTGGTATTTAAAGTACCGCCATCAGGACATTATATTTTTGACCGAATCGCAGATTAGCCTCTTTAGAGACCTCATGATTTCTGTCACACGAACAAATCCTTTATGCATGGGAATCATTGAATTATTCGCAACCATCGGGCCACTCAGGATTATCTTTGGACTGCTTGTAGTCACTGTTTAAGCGAATCAAGTGATGAGCAATGATCGATACACTATTTCAACCGGCGGTTAGTTTCCTGCATACAGAGAAAGAACATACTATCGCCTGATTTCAATTTGGCTCATGCATCATCAATCTGTTGCATGAAATTGCTCAATTCGAGATAAGGAACTGCATCCCCCATCTTGCGCTGTTGATGGTCTTCGCCACCATGAATGATTGCTCTGCGAGTCAATGCTGGCAGTAATTGGGCCACTTTATCCATTGGTGTAAACCAGTCTGACACGATAGTGGTTCCTGACTTAATTTCAATTCCAAGCATTTCGTTTCCAGTCGGATAGAGCAAATCGCATTCAAGGCCGTTGCTGTCACGGAAAAAGGAAAGTTCAAGTCGTTGCCCACGGTTGTAGTTATGTTTGAGTATTTCCATTAAAATCATGTTTTCAAAGAGAGGGCCCCTGAGCGGATGAACAGCCAGTTGTTCGGGCTGACGAATGCCTATCAGATGGCATGCAAGCCCAACATCATAGAAGTACAGCTTCGATGATTTAACCAGGCGTTTGCGTATATTTGAAAACCAGGGTGGAAGCCGGAAAGTTATATAGCTTGCCTCCAATATGGTGAGCCACTCGCTGGCAGTAGTGTGCGAAATTCCCGCATCACTTCCCAGAGATGACAAATTGATCAATTGCCCTACTCTACCAGCGCATAAACGAATGAAGCGGCGAAAGCTGGTCAGATTGCGTATTTCACCTATCTGCCTCACATCACGCTCAACATAGGTTTCAATGTAATCCTCTAGAGCCTGATTAGGGTCGAGCAGCTGGTCATGAATTCGCGGGTAGAACCCTTTGAACAACATGTTGTCAGTTTCACAATTCCCACCAGCAAGCTGGTATTCAGAAAAAGAAAATGGTAACAGGCGAAGCAGTGCAGTACGCCCGGCAAGTGACTGGCTGATGGATCTAGATATTTGAAATTGCTCACTTCCAGTGAGAACAAACAGACTGTTGCATCTTTTCTCATCGACCAGAACCTGTAACCAGGAAAGTAGATCCGGAACGCGCTGAACCTCATCAATTACGGCTCCTTTGTCTAGCCGTGATAGAAATAATTTGGGGTCAGTTTGAGCCAGCTCACGAACGTCTGGACTTTCAAGATTGACATAAGCAAGTCCGGGGAAAGACGATCTGCAGAGTGTAGTCTTTCCTGATTGACGTGGTCCCATGACCGTAACAATCGGATACTGATTGAAAAGCTTAATAAGGCGAGAAGTGATCTCTCTAGTAATCATCTACTCATCATAATTCAAATTTATGCAAATTGCAAGTAATACCTTCAATTAGAAAGACTGCTACTGCCGTTAATTCAAAACCAGCTACTGTCATCTGGTAAATTTTGCCTCAATCCTGAGTCCAGCAATTAAAAACTTCGCTAATACGGACTGTTCAGCTTCCCAAATAAATCTCTCCTGTGAATCATGAGAAATGTTTATGCTGGCAGCAATATCCGCTCAGATTCAGCATGAATTGATGCTCAGATTGCACGAGAATACAGAAATTCCCGCCAATATGGTGTCAGTGGGTTTGTGCAGAAGATTTGAGGATAATCTCAGCCAGAATGATGTCTGCCCCAGATTTTTTGTGGTTTTTACTCGCTCAAGCCTAGCGGAAGTTCAACATTTAATGCAAAATCTATTTAAAAATCAATTAGATAAAAATCTAAGTGGCACTACAAAGTTGATTAATGCCGAAATCGGCAAGATCAGAGGGAGGGTGAAGGATGCGCCACCTGCGGGGTGGTACACAGTCAGATAACCGACTTATGGATACCCCTTGCTGGTTGCTGGAGTTGCACCGCCTGATAGAGTTCCAACTGTATGCATCAGGCTCGGCGGTTTTCTCAGATGTAGCGTTTTGCCATCATCATCATCACGGCGGAGGTAGGTGGTACGTTGCAGTGGGCCCAACACCTCGCGCACGGTAGTCCAACTGTTATGGATGTCGGCTGGTTCTTTGCGCTGACGCAACAACTGGATCGCTTGGCAGGCAATCACCGAAATGAACAGATGTACATCGGTTTGGTGTTGCTTTTGGTGATACATGGGCCGCAGACCCAATGCTGATTTTAGTAAGCGGAACACGGCCTCAATGTCATTCAGCTGAATGTTGCATATTTCACTCCATTATGACCAGTCAGGTCTGTCTAATCTGAAGTCTTCAGCGAGCGTCAGTTTTAAGATCGGTCACGATGACTGAAATGACCGGTCACGTTAAGTGAAATCGCAGCTTTTATAAATTGGAATTCCGTTGCAATCCCAACGGAAGAGTGACTTGGTGCCCAGGGCCGGAATCGAACCGGCACGATCGCAATGATCGAGGGATTTTAAGTCCCTTGTGTCTACCAATTTCACCACCTGGGCAGGTTACATGTGCACCGATGAATTGGAGGCTGGAGTCGGAATCGAACCGGCGTACGCGGAGTTGCAGTCCGCTGCATGACCACTCTGC
>JAPORB010000003.1 GCA_026710425.1 Gammaproteobacteria bacterium | reverse complement strand
CCATAGATACTTTTTCCCAGTTTTGTGACGAAAATCCGGACCGGGAAGTGGTGGTCTATGCCAATACCTCAGCAGCAGTAAAGGCTCGATCGGATTGGGTGGTTACCTCCAGTATTGCCCTGGATGTGGTTGAACATCTGGACGGACAGGGTCGTAAAGTGCTGTGGGCTCCTGATCGTCATCTGGGCAATTATATTCGTCGGAAAACTGGAGCAGATATGCTGCTCTGGGATGCTGCCTGTATCGTGCATGAAGAGTTCAAGGCGCGCGGACTTCTTGATATGAAACAAGTGTATCCGGAGGCCGCTGTCCTCGCTCATCCGGAATCACCAGCCTCAGTGCTCGAAATAGCGGATGTTGTAGGTTCCACCACGCAGATTATCCAAGCAGCGCAGGATCTGCCAAACCGGGATATCATTGTGGCAACAGATCAAGGCATTTTCCACAAGCTTCAGCAGCTGGCCAGGCAAAAGAATTTCATTATTGCCCCAACAGCCGGCAATGCCGCATCCTGCCGCAGTTGTGCCAACTGCCCTTGGATGGCAATGAATTCACTGCAGCGACTTTTGCAGGGCTTGGAAGCAGAAAACAATGAGATATTGGTGCATCCGGATATTGCTGAACAAGCCATAATTCCGCTACAACGCATGCTCAATTTCGCTGCCCGCATGCAGCTTGAGGTAAAGGGCAAGACCTAAGGCAATTAATTTATGGCCGGGACATGAACCGAAGAAATATGCAGAGTCTATTTTCAGCCGTTGAGAGCTCTTTGTCTTGATTCAAGGTCCCGGATCTTCTGTTGCAGTCGTGCCTGCTCTGATGCATTGCCATCGCTATCCGATTCGATTCGCAGAGCAAATCGCAATTGCTCATGGGCACTGCCCAGATCACCAATAAGAATAAAATATTCTGCTCTTGCCTGATGCACTTGGCTGATATTACCGGCCTGACCCCAGGTTTCAGCCAGCTGAAACCACAAGTGATGGTCATTCTCGCGATTGCGGGTATGGGCAGACAACATGGCTGCAGCTTCGTTATAAGCACGCTCTTCCTGCAGAGCCTCGACATAAGCCATGGTCAGCGGGTGATTGTTGGGGTTGATTTCCAGATGACGAACTAGATATTGCATGGCTCGCCGAGGTTCATTTTGTCTGGTGTAAATTTCAGCCTGGGTTACCACCAAGCTGATCCGGTTGGGATACTTCTCCAGCAACGGAGCCAGAGCACTTTCCGCTTCGGCAAATTGTTCATTTTCCCAGTAGGCAACTGCCAGACCGTAGCGGTTGGCTTCCCGGCTAAAGAGTGAGGTGCTGATGGCCAGTTGCTGTTCCATATCAGCAACCAGAGCTTCCTTGTCTTGGGCATAGTGGGAAAAAACGCGGAAACGCATGAACTGGTATTCAAGATTTGGCCTATAATTCTTTGGTGGATAACGACCGGCTCGTCCACGGCTTTCGGCAATGCGTCTTTCTGTCAGCGGGTGGGTGAGCAAAAACTCCGGCGGTCGGCGACCGAAACGGTTTTCAGCCAGCAATTGTTCATACATACCGGCTTGAGCGGCGGGGTCAAAGCCAGCTGCATACATGGTGTCCTGACCAATACGATCTGCCTCGGTCTCGTTGCTGCGTGAAAACCGCAGTTGCTGATCCATGGCCAGCCCCTGCACAGCCCCGATGGCGGCAGCTCCCTGGCGTGAATCGGAAGTGGCCATGATAAGCACACTGGCCAGTAGGCCAGCCAGCTGACCAAAGCGTCCCGCCTGGGCCTGGTCGATACCACGGGCAAAATGACGCTGGCTAACGTGGGCTAATTCATGCCCCATTACGGATGCAAACTCGGCTTCGGTGCGGGCATTGAGGAACAGTCCAGTATTAACACCGATGATGCCCCCTGGGGCAGCAAAGGCATTGATTTCCTCACTGTCGATAATAACGAAGGATAGCCGTCGGTCCTGCAACTGGCTGTGGGCTGCCAGCTTGAAACTGATGTTTTCCAGGTAGTTGTTAAGTAATGCGTCAGGAATGGTGTGTGCACTGCGCCGAATCTGGCTCAGGAATTGCTGGCCCAGCTGGTATTCCTGACCTAGGGAAACCGTGCCGGAAATGCGATCCCCAAGACTGGGCAGAGTGGACTGGGCGACACTGAAGACCGGCATCATTATGCCGAAAAACATCAGTGTGCAAAATGTTCTAAAACCGTTGTTCATGGTGCATATGGCGATCTTTGCAAGCTCTAACGGTACAACCCGAGACTATAGTAGGACTGAATCTTTCCAGTGCAGTGCGAATCAAACCATATCTGCAAATTCAGCGTTCGAATTAACCTAGTTGTCAACATGGGATACTTACCCAATTGGGCAGTTTTGCCCTAGCTTAAGGGAACCCCTAGTCTTGCCGAGATTGCAATGAGTTCCACAATATCACAAATTATAGCGTTATTTTGTTCAAATCATGAATTTGGGTCAGGATTCCTTCGCTGCCCGAAAAGAGACTGAATCATCAGGAGTTGATAAACTATGTCCATGCACCAAAACGCCGATATAGAGCTAGATCTAAGTGGTCTGGAATGCCCAATGCCGCTGCTAAAAACCAAGCTAGCTCTCAATGGCATGCAGTCTGAACAAATCCTCAAGGTGGTGGCTACCGATCCGGGGTCTGAGCGGGATTTTCACTTCTTTGTTGAGCAAAGTGATCATCGCATTTTGCAGTTTCATAAAGAGAACCATGTCTACTGCTATTGGATTCAAAAGGGCTGAACCTGCTGTTTGACTTACCCGGACTATCGCCACAGTGTTATGAAAAAACTGCTGAATGATTTTTTTGATCGCTACTTCCATGATGAGGAGTCGATCATTTTGCTGATTTTACTGACTGTCGGCCTTGCCTTGCTGGTCCTGCTGGGAGGTGTCATGTGGCCGCTGATTGCGGCGGTCGTTATTGCTTATTTACTGCATGGTCTGGTGACACTACTGCTGCGATATGGCTTGTCTGCTCTCATCGCCTTCGCAGCAGTCTATACCCTCTTCATAAGTATATTCCTGCTCTTGCTGCTGTATCTACTACCTCAAGCCTGGACACAGCTCAGACGCCTAGTTAATGAATTCCCCAATCTGCTCAACGTCTGGCAGGAAGCCTTGATGGCCTTACCAGAAAACTATCCTATTTTTTCCGAAACCCAGGTGCGAACATTTATCGACGGGCTGGGAGGAGAAATCGGTGGTTTGGGCCAAACCATCCTTGAGTTTTCGCTGGCCAGTCTGCCCAGTGTCTTCGCCTGGGTAATCCTGTTGGTCCTGGTGCCAATTCTTGTGTTTTTTATGATGAAGGATCACGACCAACTGGTGCAATGGGTGGGTAATTTTCTGCCTCGCAACCGACCGCTGATGAACCGAATTTGGAAAGAGATGGACCAGCAGATATCTAATTATATCCGCGGCAAGGTGGTTGAAATCTTAATTGTTGGTGGTACCGCCTGGGGTTTGTTTGTGGTGCTGGACATTAATTATGCCCTGTTACTCTCAGTGCTGGTGGGGTTGTCTGTCATCGTTCCGTATATCGGGGCCACTGCTGTTACTCTGCCGGTGGCGGCAGTTGCCTATGTGCAGTGGGGACTGGGTGGGGAATTCACTACGGTAATGATTGCCTATCTGGGTCTGCAGATTAT
Organism: Gammaproteobacteria bacterium; assembly: GCA_026710425.1. GTDB lineage: Bacteria > Pseudomonadota > Gammaproteobacteria > Pseudomonadales > Pseudohongiellaceae > UBA9145. Next base: position 12,589 of record JAPORB010000003.1, on the reverse strand, counting down.
TGACGGGAATGTGCTGGTGCCGGTTATATTCTCTGAAGCGGTCAATTTGCACCCAGTGGCAATCATTGCTGCAGTACTGGTGTTTGGCGGGATCTGGGGTCTGGCTGGTGTTTTTTTTGCCATTCCATTGGCGACTTTAATCAAGGCCATCATCAATGCCTGGCCTAGCCGAATCTCCCGGGCATCAACAGAACAGGAAGCTGAGGCCTGATGTTTTTTCGAGTAGCACATTTACGCAAACTCAGCAAAGCAGAGCCAAGGTAAATTCAGATACGCTTATGTGCATGGTTAAAGGCAACTAATGAGAGGTAATTCGATTAAACAGAGAATGATTACCCGAGGAAAATACTCGGACTTATGTAAGGGATTTTTTGCTTCCAGTCATTTAAATCGTAAATATGTTGATTAGGTATAGGATGCCAAGCACGATTCGTCATTTGATTCTGATTTTGGGAGATCAACTGTCCCCAGCTATATCGTCACTCAAAAACGCCAATCCTAAGACCGACTGCGTTCTCATGGTTGAGGTGCAGGAGGAAGCTACTTACGTACGCCACCATAAGAAAAAAATCGCCTTTCTGTTTTCTGCCATGCGTCATTTTGCCAAGCAGATCCAAAACGAAGGCTGGCATATTGATTATGTATACTTGGACGACACTGATAACACTGGCAGCTTGCAGGGAGAAATTGAGCGCGCTGTAGTTCGTCATACTCCAAAGCGTATATTGACAACCGAACCTGGTGAATGGCGAGTATTGCAAGCAATGCGGAGTTTGTCAGAGCTTCTGCCTATTCCCCTGGAAATTCTTGAAGATGATCGATTCATCGCTTCGCATGAAGAGTTTCGGACTTGGGCGGAAGGTCGCAAACAATTGCGGATGGAATATTTCTATCGTGGAATGCGCCGAAAGACCGGCCTGTTGATGAATGGTGATCTTCCTGAAGGGGGGAAGTGGAATTATGATGCTGAAAATCGCAAGCCTGCCAAAACAGATCTTCTCATACCATCTCCACTGCACACAGAACCTGATGACATCACAAGTGATGTACTCAAACTGGTTTCCGAGAGATTTGCTGATCACTTCGGAGATTTGGAACCATTCTGGTTCGGTGTGACAAGAAACCAGGCTTTAGCTGCCCTTGATCAATTTATCGAATCTGCTCTGCCTAGTTTCGGTGACTATCAAGATGCGATGTTGAAAGAAGAAAAGTTTCTATTTCACTCTCTGCTCTCCGTTTATATCAATGCTGGATTGCTTAATCCGCTTGAGGTCTGTCGGCAAGTCGAGATGGCATATTTCAGTGGTTATGCTCCTTTGAATGCTGTCGAAGGTTACATTCGTCAAATTATCGGCTGGCGTGAATATGTGCGGGGCATCTATTGGCTTAATATGCCTGACTATGTCAATCTAAACTTCTTCGAAAATACACGCAAACTGCCCGATTTCTACTGGACGGCGGACACCGAAATGACATGTCTTCGTTCGGTGATTTCGCAAACCAGGGAAGAGGCCCATGCGCATCATATTCAACGGTTGATGGTGACTGGCAATTTTGCGTTACTGGCAGGCGTTGACCCTGCCCAGGTACATGAATGGTATCTCGCTGTCTATGCAGATGCTTATGAATGGGTTGAACTGCCAAACACACTAGGCATGAGCCAGTTTGGTGATGGTGGTGTGATGAGTTCAAAACCTTATGCCGCCAGCGGCAACTATATGAACAAAATGTCCAATTACTGCAAGCACTGCAGGTATGATGTAAAAAAAAGAACAGGCGAAAGTGCCTGCCCGTTTAACCCGCTCTACTGGCATTTTTTACATCGCAATCGCAATAAGCTCACGCACAATCCGCGTATGGCCCATATGTATCGTATCTGGGATCGTATGCCCGACGAAAGTAAAAAAAATATTCTGACCACTGCCGCAGCAGTGCTCAAAGCACTCTGACTGGTCAACTTGTGTCTTACGCGGCGGCAGCGTTTTGAGCAGAATATAGTATAATATACTAATGTTGGATCCATTTCTCTTGTGCCAGTTGAACCGTACATATGCAGACAGCGTCAATCTTTGATAACAATTACGGTTCAGGAATATATTTTGACCTTAAACTTTTATTTTTATAAGTGAGTAAAAATTTGCCAGTTCATATACCTACTGCCACCAGTTCCCTAAAGAAATGCCATTGCATTGTTCAAAGTTGTCTATGTCTCTGGCTGGCATAGATCTGTTCTGGGAGCGATGGGTCGGTTTAGGAAAATACTTTGCGGAATGATGCCATCGTAAATAATCAATGCACTTTTGTCAGCACATTTTGTGTCTTGAAGAGCCAATCTACATAGTGGTATGGCATTCAAGAGCATAGGGAATGAAGAATAACCACTGGCTCTAAGTTGAACCGATCTGAAAAGTGAAGGAATGCAAGGTAGTCGATATTACCGTGGAATTATAAGTCTATGTGGTTCTCGGCACTTATCAGCCAAATCAGGTTCAATGACATCTGCTTGTTCAATACCACCCTCACGAGCCAAAAAGAACTATGCCTGTCTGTTTGATATGACCAAATGCATCGGTCTGTGATAATATTAGTCATTGTTCAATTCATTATCAGGTTGCTGGTAAATTTCTGGCCCTGGAGCAACCCCAGACTTTAGCTATGTCTAATCGCCTGCAAGGAAGTTTGGTTGCCATAGTCTCTCCCATGCGAGAGGACGGCAATTTGGACCTTGCTGCCTTCGATCGCCTGATTGACTGGCATGTGAATTCCGGGACCAGTGGTATTGTTGTCACCGGAACCACTGGTGAATCTGCAACTTTGGGCACTGAAGAGCACTGCAAACTAGTGGAGCATTGCGTTAAAACTGTCGATGGCCGCATACCGGTCATTGCCGGCACTGGTTCCAACAATACTGAGGAGGCCTTGCTCTTCACTCGATCTGCCCAGGAGCATGGTGCTAATGCCTGTTTGTTGGTTACTCCCTATTACACTAAACCCTCCCAAGAAGGGCTGTACCAGCATTTCAGCCTGTTAGCAGAATCTGTGGACATTCCACAGATACTGTATAACGTGCCCGGGCGCACGGCGTGCGATCTGTCTTTGGCAACGGTGCAAAGGCTGGCAGAGCATCACAATATAGTTGGCATAAAGGATGCCACAGGAGACCTGCAGCGTGGGCTGGAACTGATCAATACCTGTGGTGATAAACTGGCTATCTACTCAGGGGAAGATGCTCTTTCACTACCCTTGCTTGTAGGGGGAGCTGACGGTGTTATTTCAGTCACCGCCAATATTGCACCAGCCCAAATGGCAGCAATGTGTGCGGCAGCCCTTGTTGGTAATGAGCAGGCGGCCAGGCAGATTGATAACAAACTGGCATTGCTGCACAAGAATCTGTTTCTTGAGGCAAATCCTGTTCCTGTTAAATGGGCTATGAGTAAAATGGGTCTGATTGAAGCCGGTATTCGCCTGCCGTTGGTGAGATTACATACTGATTTCCATGCTCAGGTACTGGCAGCATTGGAGCAGGCTGATATTGAGCTGCCTAGGGCGGCCTGATTTATTGATAGCCATAACTTACATTCGAAGCATTGATATGAACATGCTGCAGTTGCAAACAAGTACAAACAGTTCGCTAGTCAAAACTATTCCTCTAGCTCTGAAAATAGTTGTCTGCATTGCTATAAGCCTTGTGCTGGGGGGTTGCAATTTTGTCGGTGGCTATTTTGGAGGCAATGATGGCGTTTTTCGTGATCGCTCTAACGACTATCAACAGGCAGAAGTCGCACCACAGATGCGTATCCCAACCGAACTGGACAGTTACACCATCGATTCATTGTATGTAATTCCCGAACAGTTTGACGAAGAGGCGATCGCCTTTGAGGAAGTGCCCAAACCCCGACCCGTGGAAACACGCCGTAGGGAAGGGGTAATCCTACAGAGTTTGGCTGACAAACGTTGGATCCTCATTGATGCCACACCTGGCCAAGTATGGCCTAGGATCCGCGATTATTGGACTGAGCTGCAGATTGCCCTTGATTATGAAAATCCTGGTATCGGCATTATGGACACAGCATGGGTTGAACTGGGTAATGACCGAGAGAATCGGCATAAGTACCGGATATTGATTGAGCCTGGTCTGCATTCCGGATATTCCGAGATTTACGTGGTGCATCAGCAGGATTTGCGTAGTGAACCCGTTCCAACTCAGGTCACCTGGCCGGAAGAATCTTCTTCGATAGACCTTGAACAGGAGATTATGCGCTCGATCTCACAATTTCTGGCGGACCGTAATGACATCTACCAGGCATCTTCTGCCAGCTTGCTGGCGGGTACCATTCAGGCTGAAAGTAAGGCTAACATCATTGAAAGTAACACCGGTGATCCGGTTCTGGAATTGAAAGTGGATTATAACCGTGCCTGGGTGCAGGTAAGACAGGCGATGGAATCTGCAGAGATTGATATCGTGGATTCGAATCGTGATCAGTCGTTCTTTAGTGTACGTTTCGCCGGGATTGTGCCGGAAGAGGATTCTCCTGGATTTTTTGGTCGACTACTCGGTCGAGGCAGCAGTCCGGTGGAGCGGGAAAGCAAGGATTTCAGTGTTCGCCTGCTGGAAACCGAATCTACCGTGAACGTGGTGCCTGAGGCATTAACACAGGAGTCTTCTCCAGTGGTTAATCAGCTTGGTCTTGAGCTATTGCAGGTAATAAATGACAACCTCAGTTAGCAGCCTAGCGTGCTTATTTTGCAATTTAGTAAACTTGAATTTCTTATTCTCAGAAATAAGCCATTATTTGTAATTTCAGTCGATATACCTATACAGTTGTCTTGTGTTTGATAGCTGAGCTTTGCTTTGCTGCGGGAAATTCCTTTCAGCATATTGTTTGTAGTGATCTTTAGCGACTTGAAAATTTGGGTAGTTAACCTGTGATGAGTATTAATGGAGATAGCAGGATTAAATCTTATTCTCTGCTATCATGCAGTAGTAGCAGTAATGAGACAACATAAATTAGTGGTGTAAGTTTTGGGAAATAGATACTGATTGAGGTTTCGTAGGCTAAATACTTTCGACTATATCAGTTGATATTTTTGTTGGCTCTGACTTGTAGCTATGTTTTCAATCTACGCTTGGTATTGGAAACTAATATGGCCGACATCATGCTCTTTGTGTATCGCTGACGTTCAATATTCCAATTTAGGAACAATTGAAGATTTACACCTTGTCTTCGCCAATTTTAGCCATATGACTGAGTGATCCACTTATTTATCCAGTAGTAAATAATAGAACTGGACGCTTGATTGACTAGCGTGAAAATTTTTGCCTGATTTTAAAATTACCTTGGAAACGAGTTATTCCTATTAGCAAATATTAATGATGCAGCAAGGTAGTAGGAACTTCTATGCAGAGATATTTGCGCTGTGGCTAGAAAAGGACTAATTCCCACCAACTTATGTTCAATTACCCATCCCCGCAATAATCAGTCATAATTCAATAGTCAACCGGAGTAGGAAGTCTTATAATTCAGAAAGTGTTTAATCTGGGTTATTTTTGAATCTACAACTCAATGAGCATAATACCATTTTCCAAACCATTACCAGCCAAACCTTGACCGTTAAAGATTTGGCTGAAAAGAACTGACCATGCTGAGGTTGGACGTGAACCCTTTTTTCGCGGTCGTGATCTGGAATATAAAGTCTTTCAGGATGCTGTCAATAATTTAGCTAATGGTGAAGTTGGCGGCGGCACTATGATCTTTCAGGGTGCCCCGGGTGCGGGCAAGACTGCTCTGATGATGGGATGCATGGAGGCCGTGTGTCAGCACTCAAGGCCCGAAGATCCTTGGGTGGCAGTCTTAATTGCTGTAAACACCTTAAAATCACCTACCAATGTCATCAGGATAATGATTGAAGGAATCAACCAGGAGCGTGAACGTTTGGCCAAGCTCTTTCCTGACCAGCTTTCGGTGCGCTTGGAGAATGTAAAGGAATTAGGTCTGAATATCTTAACCGAACTGGCAAAACGTACTTACATATTGAGTGCTGGAGGAGTGAGTCTTAGTTCACAAAGCAGGCCAAACAGTACCCAGGCTCCTGAAGAAGTTTCTGCTGAGATGGCGTTTCAAGAAGCGATCGAATGTTTCTCAAATATTTCACTGGTGATATTTGTAGATGAGGCCCAAAATACCCCTGTTACTGAGTCTACAAAAGATGTTGTTGATTGCTTGCATCGCTGTACTCATGGCATTTCGCTAGTTGCAGCTTTCTTCGGTTTGAGTGACACGAAACAGGTTTTGCGTCAATGCGGTCTTTCCAGATTTCCCAGGGATCGTGTAGTCACATTGGAAACCATGTCATATGAGGAAGCGGCGAGTGCAATACAGGCCGCCTTTGATGCCTATGATTTTAAGGTCCCAGAGCAAGCGAAATGGATTGATGATCTTGCTAAATTGTCTCAGGGGTGGCCCCAGCATATCAACTCTGTTACTGTTTCTGCCGGGCAGATCATTCATGAACATGGGAGTAGCATTCAGCCTGATCTGCTAGAGCAGGTGATCGAACTGTCCCGGGAAAGGAAAGATGATTACTATGTCTCTCGTCTTGATGCATGCTCAGAAGAGCCTTGGGTGTATAAGCAATTGGCAGAGGCAGCAGGAGAAAGTGATGGAGTATTGGCCCAATTTGAGATTGACAAACTTACAGAAGCATCTCGGAAAAAATCAATCCATAGATGACTTTATAACTAATGCCTTGCATGCCGGTGTGTTGATGGAGTTAAAAAAGCGTCCGAAGCACTATAAGATCCCTATCCCTTCTTTTAGCCAGTATTTGAGAGAATTACCGCATTAGGTGCTGAATGATAAAGTAGTTAGTAGATCATGGCTTGATTTGATAGATTGAGGTTATTGAATCCCAAGTTATTTGAACCAACAAAAATTGATCGCTTCTTAGAGAGTCAGATCTAGATCCAAGATATAGCAATGATGGCCTAAATAAAATTTGTATGAATTCTGCCAGAACCACCGCATTCGACCGGGTTGTCTGATTTTCAAAATATCAGTATCGGCATGACAGCCTCAGATCTAATCATACTCCTGCTTTTGGTTGCTGTTGGTGCAGCATGTACTGGCATTGGAATTTTATTGCGTCAGCTGCAGACTGCTCGGGTCATAGCAGCCACCGCCAACGAGCGTCAGAGTGCCAAGCAAGCTGAGTCAAATGCCTTGCGTGAAAGACTGCTAGCACGAGAGCAGGAGTGTGAAAAGATGCGGCAGCAAATCCAACAGTTGAGGGAAGATCAGGTAGAGATAAAAACCGCTCTGGAGTTGGAAAGGAAGCAGTTTGAAGAAAAATTGGAACTGTTGAATGAATCCAAAGAGCAACTGGGCGTTATGTTCAGAAATATTGCCAATGAAATATTTGAGGACAAGACAAAAAAATTCACTGACACTAGCAAGCAGTCCTTGGCTTCTGTACTTGGCCCGTTGCAGGAGAAGATAGGTCAATTTGAAAAACGGGTAGAGGAAACTTATGACAAGGAGTCAAAACAACGTTTTTCATTAGAAAAAGAGATCAAGAACCTTCAGGCACTCAATGCACGCATCAGCGAGGATGCAGTTAATCTCACCAATGCACTGAAGGGAGATAATAAGGCGCAGGGAAACTGGGGTGAGTTGGTACTGGAATCAATTTTGGAAAATTCAGGGTTGGCTAAGGGTCGCGAGTATGAAGTACAGGTCAATTTAAGGTCTGAGGATGGCAGTAAATATCAGCCGGATGTTATCATCCACCTGCCAGAGTCACGGGATATCATCATAGACTCCAAGGTATCCCTAAAAGCTTGGGATGCCTACTGCTCAACCGATTCCGAAGCAGACAGAGCAAACTATCTTAAGAAGCACGTGCAATCAATACGCAATCACATCAGTGTTCTGTCCGGCAAGGATTATCAGAATTTGGATAGTCTCAATTCGCTGGATTTTGTGTTTCTATTCATGCCGTTGGAAGCAGCCTTTACCACTGCAGTAAGGGAAGATAGTGGACTGCATCAGTATGCTTTTGAACGGAATATCATCATGGTGGTGCCGAGCCTGCTGCTGGCCATGCTAAGAACAGTTCAGAACCTATGGCGGCTTTCACAGCAGAATCAGAATGCAAACGAAATCGCCAGACAAGCAGGATTACTTTACGATAAATTCGTAGGATTTGTCGATGATCTGGAGGACATTGGTAAGCGCATTGATGCCTCACGCAAAAGCTATGACAAGGCGAAGAATAAGCTGGTCGATGGACAAGGCAATTTGATTGGCCGGGCTGAAAAACTGCAAAAGCTTGGAGCTAAAACTTCTAAGAAGCAAAAGACACAGTTACTGGAACGGGCTAGGGATCAGGACGTTGAAGGTCAACATTCCGGATCTCAGTTTCGGGGTACTGATGAGGTTTCCCTGAAAAAGAACCCTCAACATTAAATTCCATGATCGCCAGTACATCCGAATCTCCACCGTCTGCTTCTGACGAGACAGAGGTAACTTCCATCTCGGTTACTCATATGCCAGACAAGTCAATCGAATTGGTGCTTGGGTTTCTTGCCTGTTCTTCACCTAGAGGATGGTTTGAAGCGGCACTTGCCAACAAAGAATCTCTACTGATAGATCATGCCAACTGCGAGAAAAAGGCCGCTGCGAATGCGATAAATCTGATAACCCGCTATCCAGGAAATACCGAATTGCTGATAAAGATGTCACAGCTGGCCCGAGAGGAGATGCTGCATTTTCAGCAGGTGGTGACAATTCTTGTGAAAAGGGGTATCTGTTATCGTCGACTTAGCGCGTCACGGTATGCATCCGGTTTGCGCCAGCACATCAATCCAGACCCTGAGCAGACCTTGGTAGATATTCTGATAATTGGGGCCTTGATTGAGGCAAGGTCCTGTGAGCGATTTGTCGGCTTGGTACCTGTGTTGGAAGCGGATGGTGATCGCGGGCTGGCCCGGTTTTATCAAGGCTTGATGAAATCGGAAGCCCGACATTTCGGTGACTATCTGAAACTTGCCCAATCAATAGAATGTGTCAATCTTGACCATCGTATCGCAGAACTCAGACACATTGAGGCTGAACTAATTATTTCGGCAGATAGCTGCTTTCGATTTCATAGCGGTATGCCAAGTTGAAATCATGCTGCTGAAACGATCCATTAGATAGCTATTTTCTTGCCAGACTGATTCCATTTTTTGGTTAGTCTGTATCAGAGTGACTGCAATTGTCATTACTGGTAGTCAATGAGTTTATAGCGATAGGAGAGTATCGAGTTGGATTTCGCTGAAGTTGCTGCAATTATGCAGCAGTTAATTTCTCACCGATGTCGGTCAATGCAGCACCGGAGTACTCAGGCTTGTGAACCAAGCCCATGATTCTCCTGCTTTTCCAGACTGGCTAAGTTGCGAGCAACGGCTTTCGGAGAACCAGTATTGCGGGCAATGAGTTGATAAACTACCGGCACAATAAATAGCGTTGTAATCGTTGTCATGAGTACGCCGGAGAAAATTACTATGCCCAATAAGATTCTGCTTTCTGAGCCTGCACCAGTTGCAAAAATCAGCGGTACAGCTCCCATGATGGTAGAGATGGCCGTCATCAATACCGGACGCAGTCGCAAATCACAGGCTCCAATGAGAGCCTCCATAAACTCCTTGCCTTCGTCCCTGAGCTGATTGGCAAATTCCACGATCAATATGCCGTTCTTACTGGCAATGCCGACCAAAATGATCAGGCCAATGTTGGAGTAAAGATTCAGAGAATTATCGGTAAGGAACAAACCTAGCAAAGCACCCAAAATAGCCAGTGGTACAGTGGTCATTATCACCAGAGGATGAATGAAGCTTTCAAATTGTGCAGCCAGCACTAGAAAAACCACCAGCAAAGCTAACAGGAAAATGGTAGTCAGGCCCCCCTCAGACGATCTGAGATCTAGAGATTCTCCCTTGTAATTAATCTGTGCGTATTCCGGTAATTCTTCGGCACTAACTTTTTCCAAAAATACAAGGGCATCATTCAGATTAACTCCAGGGGCCAAGTCACCCGAAATCGTGATTGAACGCAGTCGGTTGTAACGAGTAAGTGCAGTAGGGCCAGAGTCGTTTTCTACCCTAATGACGTTAGACAGAGGAATGAGCTGGCCGCTGGTATCCGAGCGAACATATATGTTGGTCAGATCATCGGCGGTTGCACGCTGCTCATCCGCTGCCTGCAGAATGACATCATACTCCTCGCCACCGTTAGTAAATGTGGTAACCCTGCTTTCACTCATCATAGCTTGTAGAGTTTCACCGATGGACTGGATCGAGACACCCAGATCGGCCGCACGGATTTTGTCTACACTCACCGTCAGTGACGGTTTGGTCTCCCTAAAGTCAGAGTTCAATCGCCCAAAAAGCCCACTCTCGACTGCCCGTCTAATCAGTAGATCGCGCCACTGTACCAGTTCATTATAGTCAGGCCCTCCAATAACAAACTGTACTGGTGAGCCACCACCGCCACGGCCAAGTCCAGAGCGCATGAACATGAATGCACGCACACCAGGAATTTCGGCCCACTGCTGATTGAGTTGCCGCATGACCTCTGCAGTATTAGCTTTGCGCTCCTGCCAGGGTGGCAGGGAAATGATGGTAACTCCGCTGTTAACGCCACCACCGCCACGCCAGCCGGGAGTCATTGTGACGATATAGTGAACAGTGCCCTCATCAACCATGTCGAGGGCTTCCGCCTGTATAGTATCAATGCGTTGCTCCATGTAGTTGATGCTGGCACCTTCCGGACCCTCCAAGCTGGCAAAAATTACTCCCTGATCTTCCGATGGCGCAAAAGCCAGAGGTAATTGCTGAAATAGAAGGTAAATCCCGATCATAACCATCAGCAGCATAGCCAAGACTATGTGCTTGAATTTAAGAGCAATCAAAAGCGCATCATGATAGCCCCTTTGCAGCCAGCGAAACATGGAATCCACATGACGGGTTAGCCAGCTTTCGTGAGAATGGTTATTGAGTAGCTTAGAACATAACATTGGAGTTAATGACAATGCTAATATGCTTGAGATGATGACAGCACCGCATATCGTGACTGCAAGTTCAAAAAACAGCAATCCCAGTTTTCCTTCGATAAATACAACCGGTACAAAAACTGCTATTAGAACGGCCGTGGTGGCAATCACTGCAAACGCAACCTGACGGGAGCCATGGAATGATGCAAGCAGTGGTGGTTCTCCGTTCTCCACCCGCCGCTGGACATTCTCAAGAACCACGATTGAGTCATCAACAATGAGACCCACGCAAAGTACCAGTGCGAGTAGTGTAATCAGATTGATGGATAATCCAAAACCTGACAGGACAATAAATGCAGATAGTAGACAGACTGGAATGGTAACGACCGGAATTAACATAACCCTGAAAGAGCCTAGGAACATGTAAATGACCAAGCTAACCAGGACCATTGTCAGCAAGATTGTGCTATAGACCGAGGCTATTGCTTTTTCAATGAAATCGGCATCGCTGGATGAGCTAACCAGGTCCATGTGATCCGGTAGAGTTGGCTTAAGACGCTGCGCCAAAGCTTGCGTATTGCGTAAGACCTCAAGGCTATTGGCATTGGATTGCTTGACGATGCCAAGACCTACGGCCTCTACACCATTGGCTTTGTAGATTGATCGATCGCTGGCATTCCCCAATTCGACTTGAGCTACTTCGCCCAGAGTAACCAAACTGTTGTCAGCCCCACGACCGATGACCAGCTGTTTGAAATCATCCGCAGTCTGATAAATCCTTTCAACTCGCACAGAGAACTCCATTTCAATGGAGTCTATGCGGCCAGCGGGGAGTTCAATATTTTCCCTGCGTAATGCATCCTGAACGTCGGTTACCGTCAGTCCCCTTGCAGCGAGGGCCACGCGATCCAGCCACAGACGCATGGCAAAACCACCGTTGCCGCTCACTTGTACATTGGATACGCCATTGACCACGGCGAATTGATCGACCAAATAACGATTGGCGAAGTCATTGAGCTCCAGATAGCTCATCTGACTACTCGTCAGATTGAACCATTGAATCGGACGAGCATCGCTATCAGACTTGGCGATCTGTGGGGGATCGACTTCTTCCGGTAAGGTACGAAGGATGCGAGATACTTTGTCACGCAGATCATTGGCAGCCACATCAATATCAGTGCCGACTTTAAACTCGACAGAAATGCGCGAGCTGCCGTCTACACTGCTTGAATTGATTGCATCAATCCCATCAATACCATTGATTTGGTCCTCGATGACCTCGGTAATCTGGGTGTCAACAATCTCGGCTGAGGCACCAGGATAAGTGGTTACTATTGAGACAATTGGTTCACTGGTATTGGGGTATTCTCTGAGTGGAAGGCGGTCAAAGGACATAATGCCGAATGCCATCAGCATCAAGCTGATGACTGTGGCGAAGACAGGACGCTTGACCGAAAGATCTGAAAGCACCATGAATGTTTAATACCGACTTAGTGGGCGGGGGCGTTACGCGCCAGTTTGTTGTCGACCTTCTGGGTTGGAATCTTAATCACTCTGG
>JAPORB010000024.1 GCA_026710425.1 Gammaproteobacteria bacterium | reverse complement strand
TGACTCACAGCAACGCGAAAGACTGCGTCAGCGATTCGATGAGATCTTCACCCGTAAGACCAGCTACGCCAGTCTGAAAAAGACCTGTCGCAAATTGGACATCTCCTTCTGGGATTATTTGACCGACCGCCTCGGTATTGGCAAAAAAACCATTCCTCCTCTGCCTGATATCATTGCCGAAAGAGCGGCAGTCGCCACGGGTTATTGAGAAGTCACCAAAAATTATTTTAAATATATGATATAAAATAAATAAATTTTCTATCACGCTCTGCGGGCAACGATTTTCACAACCGGAGTTCGCGTGAATTTCCGGTGCTTCGCCATCAAGCCCATAGCGCAAACGGTTAAGATTGGCTCGACCGATGTATCAACGCGGCAATCAAGCGCGAAGCAAGCAATCGCAATTTCGATATGCGCGAAGTCATCAAGGAGGCGTGTCTTTTTACCAGACGCGTGACAACCATAGTGGACTTCGCCAATCTGGAAGCACCTTGGTCTCCTGCTCTGTCCCCAAGGGAGATATTGTGATTTAATGTCGGCAATTCATATGTTAATGCCGACATATAGACATAGTATGCAGATAGCCACAACTTCGCAAAAAGATCGGGCCATAACTCTTCTTAAGGCCCGCGGCCCCATGCGCAGCTTTGAGCTTCGTGATGCCGGGATTCACCCTGAAACGATTGTGCGCCTGCTTGGGGACGAGACGCTCATACGGGTTGCCCGTGGCCTGTATCAGCTCGCGGATGTCGATGTTTCGGCTGCGCACGAACTTGCCGAAGTGGCGAAACTTGTACCCAAAGGGGTCGTCTGCCTCGTTTCCGCGCTACAGTTTCACGAACTCACACTTCAGATTCCAAGCCGGGTTTGGCTCGCCATCGGTCAGAAAGCGCGGAAACCCAGGATCAAGTATCCTCCGATCCGCTTCGTGCGCTTTGGCTCTAGGGCACTGTCGCCAGATGCGCAAACCCATAATATTGATGGTGTGCCCGTAGCCATATCCGATCCGGCAAAGACCGTGGTCGATTGCTTTCGATTCAGGCGGCACGTCGGACTCGACGTCGCGCTCGAGGGCCTCCACAATGCCGTGAAATCCGATAAGGCCAAGCCTGCCGACATGGTGAAATACGCTCGTGACACCCGAATCTGGTCGGTTTTCAGGCCCTATCTGGAGGCGGTAGTCGCAGATGGCACGTGAGACCAAAAACATCGCTGCTTCGGTGCGCGCGAGGCTGCGCAACCTTGCTCGGGAGCAACGAGCCAATTTCCAGCGCTTGCTTACCCGATATGCCTTGGAGCGATTCCTGTACCGGCTAAGTGTCTCCCCCCATAGGGATCTGTTCGTGTTGAAAGGGGCCATGCTCTACACCGCGTGGGCCGCAGACCCATTTCGAATGACCCGGGATATAGACTTGCTCAGTCTCGGCGATCATGAGGCCGGCCCATTGATCAAGGCGATTCGCGAAGTCTGTGCGCTGACAGTTTTGGATGACGGGCTGCAATTCGATGTGGAGAATATTTCCACAGAGCCTTTTAGCGAAGACCGCGCCCAAGGTGCTTTCCGGGCTCGCACTGCGGCCAGACTTGGCGCGGCGATCATTCCGGTCCAGATTGATATCGGCTTCGGAGATCCGATTACACCCGCCCCAGTGCAGCTTGAGTACCCAGTGTTACTTGATCAGCCGGCCCCATTTTTGCGCTCATATCCCCGTGAAACCGTCGTGGCGGAAAAATTCCAGGCAATAGTCGCACACGACTTGGCGAACAGCCGTATGAAGGACTTTTACGACCTTTTGGCCATGTCGCGGTTGTTCACATTCGAGGGAAAAACCCTTTGCGCCGCCATTCGTACCACCTTTGAAAAGCGCGCAACAACGCTGCCACGAAAACCCCCTCCAGCTCTGACGCGCGAATTTTCAGAAGATCCCCAAAAACTTCAGCTGTGGCAATCCTTCGTCACAAGAGAACCGTTGCTGATTGACGACCTCAACCTAAACGCCCTGGTTCGCGAGATTAGGGATTTCATCATGCCCGCAGCCTTTGGCGCAATTGATGATCGCTGGCTGGCTGGAAACTGGAACCCAGAAGGAGGTTGGAGTTAACTCACTGGATAGTAGTGTTCTTTTCCCCTTCCTACTCTTTCAATCCGCACTCTCGCTTGGGATGCCACTGTTGGCACTGCTGCAATCTTCAAAGGTTTTAGACTTCCGTCCGATTCTCAACTTGGAGTGCAGGCTGTGATAGTTGTCCGTGCGCCTCGATCTGTCCGAACCGAACCTCTCCATCATTTCGTCCACGGGCTTTGGGTCGGGCAGTTCAGATCCCTTCAAGAAACTCTGTTTGATGTTGGCATGAACCAATGTTCGGACTAACTCATGTCGCCGCTCATACCACCTTCTATTGAACGCTTCATGCCACATCCACTGCTCATCGGCCATCTGGACGATACCTTGGATCAATCGGGCGAAAAAACGTGAGCCAATGGCGATATAAAGTCGACCGGATTCGTGGTCGCGAGCACTGTAATGCGCCCATCTCATGTTGCGGCCGCCATAGTAGGCGGAATCGGCCTTGGCAAGAAACTCCGGGAAACTCCGGCAAGACCAGAACAGCCGGTACTTGTCCTTCGAACGGTATCTCAGGGATGATCGGTTGTTGCTTCATCTCAGACTTCTCAATCCAATAGGGCTTTGCCAACTTCCACCGACACTTCACAGTCGGCACCGCCAAGCGTCCTTCACATGCAATCACTTGGCAAAAAGGTTTTGAGCAACATCAGCGGTTCGATATGATGAGCATTTTGATAATAATAACTACAACGGCATCCTGAGCTGGGAGTTAAGTGCAAAAAGGGCGGAATCGCAGTAGATGAGTTCCCTGATAGTCGTACTGCCGAGGGTACTGAAGGGCGAGTTTTTAACCTGCTACACAGGATGGTCGCTGCTGAAAGCGGTCAGCACAAGTTAATCAAGGCCAGCACCAATATCGGGCATTGCCACGGGTTATTAAGAAGTTACGGTGCTTTACATTCTGGCCATCGCCATATTCACCCGGACCACAGAGAATGACTTCCCACTTTAAACATATTTCTGAGTAATCTCTATCGTCGTCACCCGCAGCTTGTTGCCATATTTATCTTCCTTCTATATCCATAATCTATCTCACTCTCTAATGTTGGAGGCAGTTGCATTGTTCTACAGCCCTTGATTTATATGGGCGAAAGGGCAACCTCAAAAGAACTTTACCCCAAAAAATGTTCATTATGGCTTACTTTTTGGCATATTCTTCGTTTTTGATGAAATTTCACCCCAAGCTAAAGTGGCCGAAAATTGTATTCAGGTAGAATCTTTCAACCGAATTATGACTGATTGCATTGTGGAAGTGATAAATTGCATACAACTTGGAGGGAATTAGTCTTATTTTGTTTTGGCCACAGTGCAAATGCCTCTGTTGGGACTAAGTTAAACTATAGTATGATTAATCAATCAAGGAATGAACTAGCAGTTCTAAAACGAAGCTTCCATATTCAGAAATATTTATCTATGTAATCAGATTTTCTACTTCCAGCCTTTTCGATATAAGTAAATATTATTTCTGTAGCACCCACCTACAACTCTTTGACCGAAATAGATGATAGATATAATAATTATTCCTTACCGCAAAGCCTACAGTATGGGTCTCTAGGCAGTTTCATCTCGCGCCATTGCATGTGTTTGGCATCAAGAAGAAGCAAGCGTCCACACAAGGACTCACCGATACCAACTATCATCTTGATAGCTTCCATGGCCTGTACTGAACCGATAATTCCAACAATAGGTGCCATTACACCATTACTTGCGCAACTGGTATCAAGCTCTTCTCCCTCCTGGTAAAGACATTGATAACAGGGACTGCTATGATTGCCGGCATCAAATACGGCCACCTGTCCCTCCATACGAATTGCGGCACCTGAAACCAATGGTATCCGATGTTTCACGCAACTGCGATTGATGGCAAAACGTGTGGCAAAGTTATCTGTAGCATCCAACACCAGATTGACGCTCTTTATGGTGGAATCCAGGTCATCACCCAGCATGCGTTTGTTAAGCAGTGTGAATTTTACATCCGGGTTCAGACCCTGCAGAGTAGTGCAGACAGACTCCACCTTGGACTGCCCCAGGTCGGCATGAGAATGTGCAATTTGACGTTGTAGATTGGTAACTTCCACAGTGTCATCATCCGCCAATACCAAATGACCAACGCCTGCCGCTGCAAGATACATGGCTGCAGGACAACCCAACCCACCCAGTCCTACAATGAGGACTGTGGCATTCAGAAGCTTTTGCTGCCCAACCACATCCATCTCGGGCAACATGATCTGTCGGCTGTAGCGCAGCAGTGCAACGTCTTTCATCAGTTCCTGACTGGCTTGGTCCCGGGCCAAATCGCTTGCAACATGCGCGGTAAACTGGCCAGGTCGCGGTAACCCCTTACCTCAACATATCCCAGTGCCAAAACCTTGTTCTTGAGTTTATGCTGTTGCTCAAAACCATGTTCCAGCATAAGCAGCCCCCCGGGTTTCAGGCAGCGACGAGCCTGA
This sequence comes from Gammaproteobacteria bacterium, assembly GCA_026710425.1. Classification (GTDB taxonomy): domain Bacteria; phylum Pseudomonadota; class Gammaproteobacteria; order Pseudomonadales; family Pseudohongiellaceae; genus UBA9145. Next base: position 11,964 of record JAPORB010000024.1, on the reverse strand, counting down.
GAGGCTATCATAAAAAGCGCACCATATCCCTGCTGTTGCGCCATCAGTGCCAGCTTCGGTTCAAATCGAAGGTCCCCCTGTTGCAAGTGCGGATCGCTTGCGCCCACATAAGGTGGATTAGCCAGTATCAGGTCATAGCAAGCGAGATCCAGTCCCTCACACCAGGCGGCTTGTCTGAATTCAATATTGGTCAACTCCTGCCTCTTAGTATTGCGCTGGGCCAATGCCAGTGCCTCAGGACACACATCAGTGGCCACAATCCGCCAGCCTGGTCTGTGACTGGCTAGGGCGATAGCAATAGCACCGCTACCGGTACCCAGATCAGCGACTTGCAAGCGATTGTTATCAGAAAAATGGGCCAGTGCCGACTCCACAAGCAATTCGGTTTCTGGTCGAGGGATCAGCACACTTGAATCCACCTGCAACTCAAGATTCCAGAACTCCCGTCTGCCGGTGATATAGGCAATCGGCTCTCCAAGCTGCCTACGTCCAATCAGACACTCAAAATCTGCGGTTTGCTCACGGTTAAGTTCCATCTCGGGATAGGCGAGCAGGTATTCACGGGAGCAGCCAAGCATCCAGGCCATTAACAGTTCAGCATCAAGTCGCGGGCTGTCTGTTTCGGTCAGGCTGGCTTGTGCTGCTCGCAATATTCGCCCGATGGCCTTACACACCCATCACTCCTCATCAGCCAGGGCGGTCAACTGGTCAGCCTGAAATTCGTTTATCAGCGGTTGAATAACTGTGCCCAGGTCTCCGGCCATAATTTCCCCAAGACTATAGAGCGTCAGTTTAATGCGATGATCGGTCACTCTGCCTTGGGGGTAATTATAGGTCCGTATTTTCTCCGAGCGGTCACCACTGCCCACCAGTCTGCGTCGGGTATCCGACTCTTCCTGTTGCTGCTCCAGCTGCGCCTGATCCAGCAGCTTGGCCTGAAGCAACGACATGGCTCGTGAACGATTCTTGTGCTGGGAACGTTCATCCTGACACTCAACAACAATACCCGTGGGTAGATGTGTAATGCGAATGGCGGAATCTGTTTTGTTGACATGCTGACCACCGGAACCGCTGGCACGATAGGTATCGATGCGTAAATCACTCTTGCTGATCTTAATGCTATCAACCTCTTCCAGTTCTGGCATGATGGCGACCGTGCAGGCGGAAGTATGAATGCGACCCTGGGTTTCGGTTTCTGGCACTCTTTGGACACGATGTGCACCTGATTCGAATTTGAGTTGCTCATAAACGTTGAGTCCAACAATGCGAACGATAATTTCCTTGTATCCACCATGTTCACCTGGTCGCTCATTGATAATCTCGGTTTCCCAGTGCTTCTGTTCGGCATAGCGGGAATACATCCGAAAAAGATCACCGGAGAATATAGCTGCCTCGTCACCACCGGTACCGGCACGGATTTCCAAAAACACGTTGCAGGCATCCTTGGAATCTTTGGGTAGTAGCAGCTTCTGCAATTCCATCTCCAGTTTCTCGATTTCACAGTTGCTGTTGGTGATCTCCTCCTCAGCCAGGGCACGAATTTCTGAGTCGCTATCTTTCTGCATAATCTGGGCCTCAACCAGGTCAGCACAGACTTGCTCATAGCGAGTAAAACTCTTGACCACTCCTTCCAGCTCTGCATATTCCCGGGTTAGATTGCGGTAAGTATTCCGGTTGGCAAGAATATCTGCATTACTTAGCAGATCCTCAACTTCATCGAAGCGATCCTTAAGGCTGTCAAGTTTTTGGCGAATGGATAGTTTCATATGTGGAGTGGACTGTATTCCCTGTCGCCAGGGATAAGGTTTTGTCGGATTATTCTTCTGTTTCTTGGTCTGCTGACTGGGCTTGGTCGAGTTCGTACAGCTTCTGCACTAGCTGCACCATTTCAAGGCTACCCTCAGAACTGGCCTGGCGCATCTGTACACTGGGCGAATGAATCAGTTTATTGGTGAGTGCGCGCGCCAGGTTTTCCAGGACCTTGTCAGCCCCCTCACCTTTTTCCAGTGCCCGCTGAGCCTTTGCCAATTCAAGTTCACGGATAGCATTGGCCTTCTCCCGAAAGGCACGCACGGTATCCACTGCTCCCAAGGACAGGACGCGCTTACGGTAGGCTTCAACGCCCCGCTCAATGATGGACTTGGCCTGGGACGCCGCCTCTTCCCTACTCTTCTGGCTATCTTCTATAACTCCGCTGATGTCATCAATACTGTACAGGTAGGCATCGGCAAGCTGGCTGACTTCCTGTTCAATGTCCCGGGGAACAGCCAAATCCACCAGCAGCATAGGCTTGTAGCGACGCTGTTTCAAAGCCCGCTCCACGGCCCCCTTGCCGAGCAGAGGCAGTTGGCTGTTGGTGGAAGACACCACCACATCGGCCTTCACCAGTTGTTCAGGAATATCCGACAACAAAGTGCCTTGGGCATTGAAGCGAGCCGCCATTTCCAATGCGTTGTCCAAGGTGCGATTGGCAACAACGATTCGGGTTACCCCCTTGTCAATTAGATGTCGGGCAACCAGTTCGATGGTACGACCTGCACCGATCAACAACACGCTCAAAGACGCGAGGTTGCTGAAAATCCGTTCTGCAAGGGTTACCGCCGCATAGGCCACAGACACCGGGTTCTCACCTATAGCGGTATCCGTTCTCACTTCCTTAGCAATGGAGAAGGTTTCCTCAAAGACGCGGCCCAGACCGGCACTGACTACAGCCAGCTTTTGGGAAACCGCATAGGCCGATTTTATCTGTCCCAGAATCTGAGGCTCTCCCAGGATCATGGAGTCCAGCCCGCATGAGACTTCCATCAGATGCCGCACCACCTCATCATCACCATAAAAATAGATGCATTCCTGCAGATCTGAGACCGGCAACTGATGGTACCGCCCCAGCCACTGCACCACGATTTCTCGCTGATCGACCAGTAATCGATTCCGATGCTCGGGAGTGTTGTGGTGCTGATCCTGCCTGTCATTTCCTAATAAAGCCTCGCTGCCGTTTCCAGTGGCTGTTGCATCCGATTTGCCAACATCGTCTGATAACCTGTTGCCGTTAACAGACAGGTAGACCTCCGTGCGGTTGCAGGTAGAGACAATGACTGCTTCCTCCACCAAGTGTAGTCCGGCAAGACTGCGCAAGGCATCAGCAACCATGTCGGGAGGGAATGCCACTTTCTCGCGCAAGGCGATACTGGCTGTCGTGTGGTTGATTCCCACTAGCAGGAGAGACATCTGTATAATCGGCTGAGAAGTGACACAGTTCCTAAAGGTCGCCTATGTTACTAAATTAGCGGCTAGGTTCCCATTTTGCCGAAGCATCAATTCAAAGTATCGGGTTTGTAATTTGGTGGACGATTAGTTGAGGGAGCTGGTCATTCACCAAAAAGTTCTGATTCTGGTCTGGGCACACTGCGGCCAGCGTACTAGTGAATAGGGCTGATGGTCTGGCGGTAGCGGTCAAAACCTCGATGCTATCTGCTACAATGACTTAGTCACCATAGATGAAAAATACCATAATGACACCCAGAGTTTACGCGGACAAATTCCCGCAGGCCAGGCACAATAAAATTGCTCGCAAGGTCTGGCATCGTGCGAAAATCGTGCAAGGGTGTGAAGTATTTATGAATTGTCCTCTGAGTCCATTTCCGGCGAGTTTCAAGTGAAAGATCAAGCGACATTATTCAAAAGCTTACTCGGTAGTCTATGTGCACTGACCTTGGCTGCCCTACTCCAGACCTGTGCTACTACACCAGACAGCAACCCACCAGTGTCTGAGATAAATCCAAATGCTACCGCACTAGAGCCAATGGCGAGCACGGCAGTTGAACAAATACCTATCGAATATGGCAGTTTCACCCGGGAACAGTTGTATTCTGCCATTATCAGTGAGCTGGGCGCACAGCGGGGAGAGGTGGGCGAAGCCGGCGAGGCTTATTTTGACCTGGCACTGGAAACCCAAGACTTGGGAATCATTCGCCGTGCCATTCAATTTGCCTCAGTTAACAATGATGTCAATGCCTTGCTGCAGTTGGGGCTACTCTGGACCGAAGTACAGCCCGGAACATTGCAACCTCACTTAATGCTGAGTTATCAGTTTCTGCAAACCGGTAACTTTGACCAGGCACTTTCTCACATGGCACGCATAATCGAACTGGGGGGCGAGATTGATTTTTCAGCTTTAGCCGCACGCACTGGTCAACTGAACTCTGCCGCCAGGGCTGACCTGATTGAAAATCTGCAGCAATTAACTCGCGAGTTTGCGGAACAGACTTCCATTCGCATCGCCTTAACACAACTGCTAGCCCAGAATGGCGAATATGTCAGTGCCTTGGATGAACTGGAAATCCTACTGCGGCAGGTTGATTCCACACCCAATCTGATTCTTTTGCAGGCACAGATTCTGCAGCGTATGCAAGATATGCAGAGTGCCCGACAGGTTCTGGCCAGAGGCTTAAAAAGTTACCCCCAGGACCGGGAGCTAAGGATGAGCTATGCCCGTCTGCTGATTCAGGCCGAGGCTCTCGCCGATGCCCGGATACAGTATGGCATTATTCTGGAACAGGATCCTGAGGACTGGGATACGCTGTTTTCCCTAGGTTTGCTCAGCCTCGAAATTGACGACCCGGACTCGGCGGAGATTCATTTCAAACGGTTGGCTCAGGTCGAGCAACGGGCAGATGAAGCCAACTACTATCTGGGCTATACCTACGATCAACTGGACCGGTCGCAAGAGGCCATCAATCACTATCGCCAGGTTCGCATTGGAACCGACAACTTTCTTCCTGCGCAGCAACAAGCCACCCGGCTGTCCATAGCCAAGGGGGAGCTTGACTCAGCTCATACTCACCTGTCCCGCCTGTCTCGTGGTCAGCCTCGACTGGAGATTCTTTTCAATACCATTGAGTCCGGTGTTCTGATCCAGAATGGCTATCCGGTCGAGGCCTCGGCACTGCTGAATCGTGCCCTGAACAAATACCCCAATGAAACTGAGTTATTGTTTGCCCGGGTGCTGCTGACTGACTCGCTGGGCGACCGAGATGCCTCGGAGCAGGATTTGCGGCTAATTATCCGCATGAAGCCTGATGATGCACGGGCCCTGAATCATCTCGGATATATGCTGGCTGATCAGACCACCCGTTTCGATGAGGCTCTTGAACTTCTGCAGCGCGCCATTGCGATTTCGCCGGACGATCCTGCCATCATTGACAGTCTGGGCTGGGTGCAATATAAACTGGGACGTTATCAGGAAGCATTGGCCAATTTACAGAGGGCATTCGCTGTGTTCCCTGATCATGAAGTCGCTTCCCATGTCGGTGAAGTGTTGTGGATGATGGGACGGCAGGAAGAGGCCACCCGGGTTTGGCTGGATGCATTGGATGCACGTCCTGACAGCGAGCTCATCAGTGAAGTGCTGGAGCGCTTTCAGCCCGATCTCTGATTAACCTTGTCGGGTCATGCCCTTGCACCCCACTCCAGAAACCTTGCTTGCCTCGATCATCCCTTTGCCATTGCTTACCATTGAAACTGCTGCAACCCCTTGCGACAGCAGACGCATGAGATCAGCAAATGAAAAGCTGCTCAGTTCGGAGAGTAGACGCTGTCAAGTCGGGATATTCTGTCTTATCATTGCAGGTCTTTTGGGAGCCTGTTCCAGCCTGGCTCCACCCGCACCACAAAATAGCGAATGGTCAGTATTGCGACAGCAACTGGAAGCGATGCAAAGCTGGCAGCTGCGAGGCCGGGTCAATGTACGCTACAATAATAAGTCTTATACACCAAGAATACAGTGGCAGCAAAACGGGTTAAACTTCTCACTCCGTTTATGGGGGACATTCAACACTGGCAATACCATAGTGAAAGGCAGTCCCGATGTGGTGACCTTGGAACAGGGAGACACAGTGCTGCACGCCGACAGCCCGGAACAGTTGATTCTGGAGCAGCTGGGTTACGAGTTGCCGGTGTCCTATTTACGCTATTGGGTTCGCGGCTTGCCCGATCCTTCCTCTCAAGCCGAACTTGAATTTAATGAAATGAATCAGCTGGTCCGTTTGCAACAGGAGGACTGGATAGTCACCTATGCCGATCTGCGGCAATACGGAACATTGTCCATGCCCCGGCGGGTAGAAGTTATCCGCCCAGTGGATGCGGTGCGGCTACGGTTCGTTGGACTTAGTTGGAATCTGGATTTAGACAGAGAGTAATGTCTGACTATACCTTGAGCCGACTGGCCCCGGCCAAACTTAATCTTTTTCTGCACATCACCGGGCGGCGGGCCGATGGCTATCATCAGTTGCAGACGGTGTTCCAACTCCTTGATTACGGGGATGAACTGCATTTTGGGATAGTGCCTGGTGGTAAGCTGTCGCTTCATATTAGCCATGCCTCTCCAATCAAGTCGGTTCCGGTTGAAGACAATCTCGTTATTGCGGCGGCCAAAGCTCTACGCAAAGTCGCCGACATTCCTGAGTTGGGTGCTAACATCAAGTTGTTCAAGCGCCTGCCCATGGGGGCTGGGCTCGGCGGAGGCAGCAGTGATGCTGCGGCCACCTTACTGGCTCTGAATCAGTTGTGGCAACTGGATTTTGATATTGATGCCCTCAGAGATATTGGCCAGCAACTAGGTGCTGATGTTCCGGTATTTGTTAGTGGTCGTTCCGCCTGGGCCGAGGGAACGGGAGACAAACTGGAGCCATTGGATTTGCCGAGGCATTGTTTTCTGGTGCTCACCCCTGAAGTTTCGGTGTCCACCGCCCGAATCTTTGCCGAGGAGAGATTGACAAGGGACTCACAACCTATCAAAATTACTGACTTTATGACCGGAGCAACCCGAAATGACTGTCAATCTATTACCTGTAAGCTTTATCCAGAGGTAGGTCAGGCATTAGAGTGGCTGAGTCAGTTTGCTGAAGCAAGGATGACAGGCACCGGGGCAAGCGTATTCGCCAAGTTCGCCGATAGTGCCAGTGCCGAAGCGGTATTGCAAAAGCGACCATCGGGTTTGGTCGGGTTTGTGGCGCATGGTATAAATTCGTTGACACCGGACATATTGCATAACTAACTGATAGTGTGCAAGGCTTAGTAGAGGTGTTGTAAGGCCTTAAAGGCAGCTGAGTGGCAGTTACAGCAGGATAAAAGATTTGCAACAAAGACAGGGTTGGGAAAACAAGGGGCTTGGCTGTGAATAAAATTCGTGGTGTTATGCCTCAAAATAGAGTATTATGAAAATAGTTATTGACCTTGGTCTATCACACTTGGAGCAGAACTCTGTTTAGGTCACTCCATGGCTGAGTAATCGGCAAAAAAGGAACCAGGCAGACCGACATGAACCGCATCAAGGACAAACACAAAACAAAGACCAGCAAGTTAAGAACAACAGCAGAAAAACAAAAAGACTCAATTTAATGGGGTGTCGCCAAGTGGTAAGGCACAAGGTTTTGATCCTTGCATACGTTGGTTCGAATCCAGCCACCCCAGCCAATTCCTACTGACACTACTTATATTCTGGAAAACAGGCCCGGGGATAAAGGCAGATGCCTTTAATCTTGCGGCCTCATAGCTTGGATCCTCGCCGTGGCAACCAATTTGATGGTTTTTTCTGGTAATGCGAATCGCACGCTAGCGGACGCCATTGCCAAATATATCGGGGTACCGCTGGGTTACGCCAGTATCAGCAAGTTCAGTGATGGGGAAGTATCCGTTGAACTGAATGAAAACGTCCGCGGCAAGGATGTATTCATTATTCAGCCCACTTGTGCCCCGACTAACGATAGCATAATGGAACTGCTCTTGATGGCGGATGCCCTGCACCGGGCCTCAGCCAACCGAATTACGGCGGTGATACCGTACTATGGATACGCACGGCAGGATCGGCGGGTGAGATCGGCCCGGGTGGCCATTAGTGCCAAAGTTGTGGCCGACATGATCAGCACAGTGGGTGTTAATCGGGTACTCACGGTGGATTTGCATGCAGAGCAAATTCAGGGTTTCTTCAGTATTCCGGTGGACAATGTTTATGGTTCACCTGTACTGACCGACGATATAGAACGTCAGAACTACAACAATATGCTGGTGGTCTCCCCGGATATAGGTGGCGTGGTTCGGGCTCGGGCCATTGCAAAACAGCTGAATGTGGATCTGGCCATAATTGACAAACGACGTCCTACGGCAAATGAAGCTCAGATCATGCACATCATTGGTGATGTACAGGACCGTTGCTGTTTGATTGTGGACGATATGGTAGATACAGCCGGTACCTTGTGCAAGGCGGCCGAAGCCCTAAAAGAGAACGGGGCCAAAAAGGTAGTTGCCTATGCTACCCACCCTATTCTGTCCGGGCCGGCCATAGAGAATATCAATGCATCGGAACTGGATTCAGTGGTTGTTACCGACACCATTCCGCTGAGTAAAGCCGCAAAGCAATGTAAGCGGATTCGCCAGTTATCGATGGCCAGGTTGCTGGCTGAATCGATTCGTCGGGTGAGTAATGAGGAATCAATCAGTGCCATGTTCGATAACACCTAATTCGCCGAGTGACCGGACTGGTGGCTAGCCGAAGACTGGTCTGTGTGGCCGCAGTGTAACCAGAATGAGTCTGATTCGGTTTCGTCTTTCAATTAACCCTCCAGCAAGTTGGTCGCAAACATCTGGAGTGATCAGTAATATGGAGAATTCTGATGACTAATACATTTGAACTTGACTGTTCAGTACGAAAAGACCAAGGTAAAGGTGCGAGCCGCCGCCTGCGTCGTCTGAGCAATGCCATACCGGCTATTTTATATGGCGGTGAGAAGGAGCCGGTTTCTTTGACTATTGCACATGACGACATGATGCATGCCACAGAGAATGAAGCTTTCTTTTCTCATATCATCACTCTGAACATCGATAGCAACAAGGAAAAAGCCGTAATAAAGGATCTACAACGTCATCCAGCCAAACCTTTCATCCTGCATGCAGACTTTATGCGGGTGAGCGACAAACAGGCTATTGCAGTCAAGGTGCCCATTCACTTTACCAACGAGGACAAATGCGTTGGTGTCAAGCTGGGTGGCGGCAATATCCTCAAGACTTTGAATGAAATCGAGGTGTCCTGTTTGCCAAAAGATCTGCCTGAGTACATCGAAGTTGACATGACGGAGATCAACATTGGCGATAGCGTGCACCTGTCGGATGTTAAACTGCCACCTGGCGTGACCTCCGTGGCACTGAGTCATGGCGAGGATAACGACCTCTCGGTTGCCATTGTGCAACAACCTCGTGGCGGCGGAGATGCGGGCGAGGAAGCAGACGATCTCAAGCAAGCTGAAGACACAACAGGTGATGCAGACAAGGGCAAACCAGCCGGGGGTGGCACTGGCTAGTGCTCCGAGACTGAACCAGCCAATAGCTCAAAGTGCCGGACAACCCTTCCACCAGGCTTAGGCTGATTGTGGGCCTGGGAAATCCAGGTCCACAGCATGCTGCCAATCGCCACAACGCGGGGGCAATATTATTGCAACAGTTGTGTGGTATTCATGGCACTACTTTGCGCCCCCAGAGCAAATTTTTCGGTGAAATGGCCTCAATTCAGATTGCTGGCCAAGAACTCAAGTTGCTGTTCCCCACTACTTGGATGAATCACAGCGGTAAATCTGTGTCAGCTGTGTGCCGATTCTTCAGGATTGAGCCTGAGCAAATGCTGGTGGTCTATGATGAAATTGATTTTGATGTGGGTGTAACCCGCTTCAAACAAGGCGGCGGTCATGGCGGTCATAACGGGCTACGGGACATCATCAATTCCCTAGGTGGAAGCAAGGACTTCTATCGTCTGCGCATTGGGGTAGGTCATCCAGGTCATAAATCCATGGTGTCAGGTTATGTGTTAAGCGATCCAAGCCGCTCCGAGGTGGAGACTATTTGCCACACTGTGGAGAAAGCTATTCAGGTTTTACCCATAGCCATGGCCGGGGACTGGGATGCCGCCATGAAATCACTGCACACCGCTGAGCACAAAATATGTCAGTGAAATGCGGCATCGTTGGGTTGCCTAATGTGGGGAAGTCGACTTTGTTTAATGCCCTTACCAGAGCCGGCATTGCAGCAGAAAATTTTCCGTTCTGCACCATCGAACCAAATTCCGGTATCGTTCCTGTCCCTGACACACGATTGGACAGGCTGGCACATATTGTCCGCCCTCAAAAGGTAGTTGCCACCACAGTGGAGTTTACGGATATAGCCGGCCTAGTGGCCGGAGCCTCCAAGGGCGAGGGGCTAGGCAACCAGTTTCTGGCCAACATTCGTGAATGTGATGCCATTGCCCATGTTATACGTTGTTTTGAAGACGAAAATGTTACCCATATATCCAGTGTGATCAACCCTGCCTCGGATATTGAGACTGTCAATACCGAACTGGCTTTGGCGGACCTTGACACTGTGGAGAGAAGCCTTGACCGCTGCGGTCGGCTAGCCAAAAGCGGAGATAAGGACGCTAAACGGCAGGTACAACTTCTGGAAAAGGTTAGGTCCCCGCTGGATCAGGCACAACCGATTCGCACGCTTAACCTGCAACAGGAAGAACAGGCGGCTCTGCATTCCTTGCATCTGCTCACCAGCAAGCCAGTTATGTATATTGCCAACGTTGATGAGGATGGCTTTGTGGACAATCCTTTGCTGGAGGCTGTGCAGGTCATCGCTGGGCAAGAGAGTGCTCCGTTGGTGGTAATTTGCAACAAGCTGGAAGCTGAGATTGCGGAGTTGGAAGAGGACGAAAGGCTGGAGTTTCTGGAAGATCTGGGGATGAAAGAACCCGGATTGGATCGATTGATCAGGGCAGGGTATGAGTTACTGGGTCTGCACACCTACTTTACTGCGGGAGAAAAAGAAGTGCGTGCATGGACAGTAAAATGCGATGCGCTGGCACCAGCTGCGGCAGGGGTTATTCATACAGATTTTGAGAAAGGCTTTATTCGTGCCGAAGTGGTGGGCTATGACGACTATGTGGAGAACAATGGCGAGTCAGGAGCTAGGGAGGCGGGGAAGTGGCGCCTTGAGGGCAAGGATTATGTTGTGCAGGATGGAGACGTTATCCACTTTAGGTTCAATGTATAGTGGCCTTATCTGCTATACTTTATAGACTCTTACGCATGTTAAGAAGTAGGGAGTTGAAACCCGCTTTCTCATATAACCTGATGGCCGAATCATTTCCGGCAAAGACATCCAATCGGGCCTCACCCGCTCCCTGAACTCTGCCCCAGTCCATGAGGGCATCCAGCAACTTGCCCCCAATACCCTGTTTGCGGCAGACTGGCAGCACATGGATAAAGCCCAAATAGGCATTTTTCTTGTGCTGATAGTGTTTGGCAGACTGATCAATTCTGGCGTATCCACAGGCCTGCCTGGCTAGTTCTGCAACTAACACTATGTGAGCGGATGAATTGAGCATCATTTCCAAGTCATAGCATCGAATGGTGCCAACCTTCAGGTTCATGCTGAAAGGACGTTCCGTTTCGATCAGCTATTGCTCAAAATCCAACAGTATGGGCATGTCGCTCTGGTTTGCCGGACGAATTTCAAGCGCATTTCTCATGTCATTACTCAGACCACACAAGGATAGCAATATATTTGAATCAGCTTAAAGGGATGGCTTACACCGCTTATCATGCCAACTCCTGTTCACTGATCCTGGGACTTATACAGAGTGAAATTGTACACACATATTGTTATGTAAGTTCCAGTCGTGAATGATACGATCTGTCAGAGTTCTGGAGCAATGTTATCCCATGCTGCACCGACTGGGCTGTAAGATTAGTTGGGAAACTGACGGCGCAGGAGTTAGCCATGATGAATTCCACGGAGGACGAGATCAGTAAGGGGCCAAAGCTAGTTCCTGTATTCGACTTTCAGCCGAAGCCGAGTTGTCTCAAGGCGAATGTCGTGGTAGAGGCAGTTGCGTTGTTCTGAAACCCTTGATTTATATGGGCCAAAGGGCATCCT
>JAPORB010000029.1 GCA_026710425.1 Gammaproteobacteria bacterium | reverse complement strand
TTAGAACGTCGTGAGACAGTTCGGTCCCTATCTGCCGTGGGCGCAGGAGATTTGAGAAGAGTTGCTCCTAGTACGAGAGGACCGGAGTGAACGAACCTCTGGTGTTCGGGTTGTTACGCCAGTAGCATTGCCCGGTAGCTATGTTCGGACAGGATAACCGCTGAAAGCATCTAAGCGGGAAGCCTCCTTCGAGATTAGATCTCCCACAGGACTTGATCCTGCTGAAGTGCCGTTGAAGACGACGACGTTGATAGGTTGGGTGTGTAAGCGCTGTGAGGCGTTGAGCTAACCAATACTAATTGCACGTGAGGCTTGACCATATAATCATGGTTTCTTGATCAAATGATCGGAAAGCGTTGGTTGTATGAAAGTCAACTCAACAACTTCAGTACAGAGAGCAGTAACTTGTGCAGATACTTAGTGGATTCCATTGGGTATCAAATAGTCCAATGCTTGAAAGTTACAGACATAGTCTTTCATCAGATTGAAGAACAGTGTGTGATTGCTTGTTGTTGTGCAGTCATGCAGTCAGAATTGCCTGACGACAATAGCGAGCGTGAACCACCTGACTCCATCTCGAACTCAGAAGTGAAACCGCTTAGCGCCGATGGTAGTGTGGGGTCTCCCCATGTGAGAGTAGGTCATTGTCAGGCATCCAAACAAAACCCCGGTTAGTGTTTGCTGATCGGGGTTTTTTGTGCGTGAAATCTAAAGACATGTTCGGCTTGCGTGGCGTGCAAACACTATAATTCACGGGTGGAAAGCAAATTGCCCACTCCCATGATCGGAATGCAGGATAGATGCGATAGGCCAGAGAATAATTGTCGTAATAGTTGACGAAGGATTTAGAATACATTGCAACTGAGTTAACCTAAATTTCATATAGGAAGAACAGCTATTTAGTCGCTGGTAAGAAGATATACTGGATATTCATGAATGCCTCATTAAGCATTATCATTACTTGCTGGGGGTCTGTATGCACGAGACAATACGATAGTTGACCATACAGAGACACCAAATTCATAAAAAGGATAAGCTCTGTCAGTATTATGAATACCGTGCTTGTGGTGCCTACAGTATGATGAGGGCTAACTAAACACTAATTGGCAAACGCATCACAAAGGCTTACGAGCGCAGAACCAAAACGGCAGGAAACATTTTATCGTCGGCATTGCAGAATACTATGGAAGTCGGCCAAGATTATTCTTGTGATTAATATTTCCAATACCAATCGGCCTAATTCTTTTTATCAGACTTACTTGCTTGAATGGCTATGGCACTTATAGACAATTCGAGTTTTTCTACATAGTGAGTTTGATTCAAATTTAGTGCCTATGTGACTCCTTGGCATATTATTTCTCGACGGGCAAAGACACAATTTCGATACGAATAAGCTCGCCTTTCTCAACATACACTCTCTTTAGGTCATATGCTGATTGCAGGTTCAGACAGAATTGTGCCGAAGTATGCAAAAAGGTTGCGAGCCTTAGAGCGATGTCCTGTGTAATGCCACGCTGTTTGCGTACAATGTCGTTAATGCGCGGAGCATCAACCCTCAATGCCTTGGCTAGTGAGTTGGTCGTCATATTGGCAGGTTTTTGAGACTCTCCCCGCAAAATCTCGTCGGGATGTATGGGTCTCATTGTGTTTTCAATTATGGAAATTCACCTAATAGTAATCCTTGATTTCCACATATTTCGCTTGGCTTTTGCTAAAAACAATACAAAGCCACCATTGCCGATTAATGCGTATGCTACACTGACCGGACTAGCCGCTTACATGCTTTTCTTAAGAATTACCGGGCGGAAATGGCAAATTATCTAGGCTTTTAGCATTGTCTAGGATTTGCAACTTTCTTTCGGCCTGGACTCTAAACGAACGGAAACGTTAAGGGCATTGACCGTCGAATAAAGCTTCTTTGTGTCTGTAAGAGTAGTGATTGATTGCATAGGGGGTGTATAAAAGTTGCTATTAAATATCATTGGTTAAATTGCGGCCACTGAGCATGACTTTTCCAGAACTGATACTCCTATGGGTAAAGTCTTTTCAAGTCAGTTGCGGAATATCCTGATTTCATTGTAAGAAGTTTGGACCCATACGCTTGCCAAGGAGCACACGGCGCGGGCAAGAGATACGACTGGACCCGGTAAATTTTTAAATTTGTTCGGATTCCGACGCTATGACGGTGGGCGTTTTCCTGGAAGCCCCGACCGGAGATGCCGACGCAGGTAGTTTCTCGAAGTGTTCCATTGCTAGGTTAACTGCAGTCAGGAATAGATTGTAAGTTTGGTTCGCATTCCATTTCAGCATGGCAGCCCACTGATCAAAGTCGTCAATGACCCATTGCAATCCTGAAAGCTAGATCATTTAAGTTTTTAGCAATTTACTCCTCTACAGTGAGTGCCACATTATACTTCGCAAGAGCCTAGTATTAATTGCAATTCAAAATTTAAAGAGCCATCAATGCCTTCACTCGACATCAAGCATCTTGCCACGATAGAATATAGCGATTGATGACTTGGCCTTTGTCATGGTTGCTTCAAAAAGTCCAGCATGTTCCAAATTTGAAGGTCAGAAATGGAGTCATTGCATCTCTATTCTTGGTTTGCAAGGTTTTGTCTAGAGCTTATAGGTAAAGATTGGCCATGTTGAGGACCTATTTAGCCGTCAAAAGTCTTTCCCTGTGTGGCTTGGTATGGTGCTGGTTAAAAGGTGCTATCGCTGAAAGCTTTTGAAGGATCAATGGTCGTTGTTACTTCCTGACCCACTGAGTCGCCATGACCGAGATTGATTTTTCCAAGCACTAATCTTTTTTGCAGTTCAAACAGCGCTTTGTCTTGAAGATATCTTCCTCCAGATCCTTGCGCTCAATTGAAAAATCGACCAAGCAACGCAATGCCTTGCCAAGTCCCTTGATGCCGTAACTGGCAATCATCTCATTGAGGTATTCGTTTTGTGACTCGTGTAGTTCGATGGTGACTTCCTGACGCATAGTTTACTCTCCACTGGGGTTGTGTTGCGATCAATGATATTGTAGTGCAGGTAGTGGTTTTGCCCTCAAATAAGAAATTGTCTATTCTTTACAAAACCGATGCAGCCTTACAGCATTATATCCAGAACCTACACTACTCCTTGATTAGTTCAAGTTTCTAGTCATAGCTTGGCGAGGTTTCAATATCCTCGGGTTCACGATAAGGCATGATGAATATTTGCCATAGGGATGGCTGGGTAGGTCCAATTCCAGTATCCAGCGTCTCCGCATCCCTGAACGTCCTGAATAGACGGTCCCAAACAATAGCAGCACAACCATAATTGGTGTTGCTTTCCTCAAATACTGCCGAGTGATGATGGATGTGATAGCGGTTTGTCGTGAATAACCAGCCAATCACTCTGGTGTTTAAATCCAAGTTGGAATGAGCGATGTAGGCTTGGGTGATCAGCAGCAGTGTCGATCCGCCAATCGCGGAACCAGCCCCGAACAATAGCTCAATAATGGTGGCAGGAAGTGACAGGACCAGCAGTATTTCCAGAGGGTGATTCGCTCCCGCATGGACAGCACCGAGCTTCTTGAATGCATGATGTGAACCATGTCCGGTGATGCGCCATACCCATCCCCAGCGGTGCTCCGCGCGGTGCAGCCAATACCAGATGAATTCACTCATGAAGAATGCCAGGAGTGCCTGGACTAATAATGGCCAGTGAGAGGGCCAAAGATCCAGTCCTGCCCGTTCTCGTATTTGCGATAGTGCTGGATCAATGGCTTCCGCATAGAACGGAGCTGCAACCGCACCCCCAAACACATACATGGCAACAAAGACACTTACCAGCGTGAACTTCTCAGGTGCGTCATGCACCCAGTCGGGGCGTGCAGGCCATTTATACTCCAGGACACCTAGAGCTAACTGAACGCCAAAAATAATAGCAGGATAGAGCCAGGGAGAACCCCGGTTGAAGTACCAAATCAACAGCACCCCCACAATCATGGCAGGCTGCAGGCAATATTTAATCAAACTCACGCTATTTAAACCTCAAGAATTCAAGCTCTGCGATGAACAATTCTGCAACGTAATCCAGCAGGAAAGCAATTAACTTTCAGCACATTTGTCCATTAATATCGGTATGTAAATTATTTGTTACCTGATCATTTAGTTGCTATGGCCGCGGTATTTGTAGTGTGTAAATTGCGAACGCATTAGGTGTGAAGAATCAGTAAAATTCATACAGTGTGGATTTTTCTGGGGTCAACTTGGGAGTTCAGCCAATCGGTCTCTGAATCAGCATAAAAAACTGGAATAATCTAAAATGTCAGGGCAAACCAGTAAGCGATTGATGCGAAACCATATCAAGGATGTGATCCTTATCTTTTCAGCTCTTCCCATTATTGTCTATTTGAAATGGGTTTATGATAACCACTTGCTGTTGGGAACAGTAGCCTCACCACTTCTGGCACTCAGAATTATGGAAATGGGCAAAAAAGATGACTGAACCCTGCGGTCCTTCCTCCCGATTCTTTAGTCAGCTCACCAAAACTCGATTCCGATAACCATCGTTTAATCTCTGAGCCAATTCCTCAGGTCACCCTCGAAGAGGGATTTTCCAGTCTTCCAGATGGTACTCGATTTGCTTGATCAGGTGCCCCGCCCTGATCCCCCAACCGCATAGGCTCTGAGATTTTCTTGGGGTTACGCTTGCAACTGGCTGGTCTGGCCAATCATCCCATCCACTGTGCCATGCACTCAATGCAATGCCTTGTTGGGCAAACACCCCTATCAAATTGTAATGAATTGTAGCTGCAACAATGTTGTCAATCTAGTTGATATGTTATATTATCACATCAATGCTTCAAGCTTTATTGCAGAAGCCAGTGCAACTTGGCGTGGTTTCATCAATATTGATAAGAAACGGAAAATCCAGCATTAGCAAAAAAAGACGATCTTCAGCAAGATAATCGCTACTCAACAGGCAAGCTGACTACAGCGTGCGAGGTCATTCAAATGAACAGCAAAGGATCAAAAAAAGCAGCCGCTCTGCTGACCACAATAGCAGCAATAGGCACTGTGCAGGCCCAACAAGAACAACAGGAAGACATAAAGTCATCTGCCGTAGAGGAAATCGTGGTTACCGTGCAGAGGCGTGAAACGATTGAGTGGAATACACCCGTTAGCCTGGAAGTCATTGATGAGGAAGACATTGCCAGACTTCAGCCCAACAGCCTGGCAGATCTGGTGCGCTACCACCCGGAAATCTCCTGGAATCAGTTTGATGATCGCAGAGGCGGTGGCAGCTTCATCATCCGCGGACTCGGTGGCAACCGTGCCATTATGCTAATGGATGGTGCAAGGCTACCAGACGGCTTCGGTACAGCCGGAATTATTAGTGGACGCAACAGTTTTGAACCATTCTCAATGGGCAACCTTCAGTTTTTGAAAGGCCCGGCATCAGCACTTTATGGAAGCGATGGGCTGGCAGGGGTGGTTTTACTTAACACCTTATCACCCTCTGGATTGTTGCAAGGTGCAGAAGGGCCAGTTTTTGACATTGGTGGTGGCTATGATTCGGTCAATGACGGGTTTCGCCAGACGCTTACGGCGGCGGCTCCCGCTTTTGGTGGAGATTTTCTGGTGCAGGTAGCTACCCGCCAAACCAAAGAGACCGATGTTCAAGGCAATGGCTCAAATTTTCCGCTGGATGCGGATCAGCGCAACCTGTTGCTTAAATGGGAAAACAATAATCTGGACAACAACAGTTTTGGTTTTCTGGCCGATTTTTGGCGTAGGGACGCCGAATCCGACTTCAGTGCCGACATACCTGCTGGCTCGCCAATTTTCGACAGTCGAGCCGATGACAGTGCCTGGCGCTGGCGCCTTGGTTATCACCATACCTTGACAGATTTTGCTGGTATTGATCGAATCAATTGGCAAATTGACCTACAACAGGCACAGGTTCTGCAGGATTCGGTTGATACCCGACGCGAAAGTGGTGCCACGATTCAGGACTTGGAGGAAGTTGATATTAATCAGGATGTGTTATCTGCTAGCTTGTTATTAGGAGAACAGCTTGGCAATCATGAACTGCTGGCGGGTATTGATGTGGTAAGAAAATCATTTGACAGGCTAAGTTACTATCGAGATATCAACTTGGAGACCGGAGAAATAGACTCTTTTCGGAACTTTCAGCAATACCCGCTCCGGCCTTACCCTGTAAGCGATACTGACTTGTTTGGCATCTTCATTCAGGACGAAATGTTTTTTTTGGATGACAGGCTGGGACTGACGCTAGGTCTGCGCTATGACTACTTCAGCAATGATCCCAGTCCGGATCAGTATTACTACAATTCCAATCCCGCAGGCATTGAGGCGACAAAAATCACTGACGACAACATTTCTCCAAGTATTGGGGTTACCTATGAGATATCGGACAGTGTGCTGGTCTTTGGAAATTATACCAGTGGATTTCGCACTCCTCCGATCAGTCAACAATACATCAATTTTTTTAGTCAAAGTCGAGGTTTCCCACATGAGGGATTGGCTAACCCTGATTTGGCATCAGAAAGAAGTGATGGCGTTGAAATGGGTCTGCGCCTTCGAGGTGAACTGGGTAATTTAGAGGTTTCCGCCTACCAGACTTTATATGAGGACTTTCTTGAAAGCATAGTTTTCGGCAGACGACCCAATCCAGTGCCTGGTTTTCCCCCAGTGGCCAGAATCCAATATCGCAATCTCAGTGAGGTAGAGATAAGCGGGATAGAAATGGATGGAGAATTAAACCTGAGTCGATTCCTTAACACGGACAGTGACTGGTGGCTGACCTTCAATTACGCCAACATCGAAGGAGAAAACAATCTCAGTGATGAACCGATAACCAGTGTCAGTCCTAGTCAGGCGATTTTTGGATTACGTTACCAAGCAGCCAGCAATAACTACGGTGGGCAGCTCAATGTATCGTTGGTCGATGAGTATACCCAGGAAAATGTTGGTCCTGGCCGTTTTGCGCCAACCGACTATACCCGTATTGACATCAGTGCGTGGTATGATTTTTCCGATCAGTTTTCTCTGAATTTCAGGATAGACAATCTGCTGGATGAGCAGTACTGGAATCAGCATGTTGCCGGTTCAAGACTGTCCAGGATTAATGCGGATGATGCAGCAGCACCAGGTAGAAACTTCTCGGTATCTGCAAGATACCAATTTGGCATGTAGCAGTTGAAGCCTCACTCAGTGGAGTCAACATTGGATTAGAATAACCCTACCTACAGCTGAGGGTTTTGATTGCACAGATCCTAATCTCCAATTCTGACTGTTTGGAAGAGCCTTCTGGCAGTTAAGGTTAGGGCAGGTCGTTCGAGAAAGCTATGATGGTGTGGATTGTCTTAGATATCAGCTTGGGCACTTAGGGTAGAGAGCATAACTTTATGCGATCTGTTTGCCTCTGATGATGCCATCTTCCGCAAGTGTAATCATTGAAATCCAATGTATGGGTCATAACGGACTTATTAACGAAAATTTTCTGGAAGATACATGAGATGAAACGCTGGATCATTACCGGGCTGCTTTTGTTCTTGACTGCAGGGTTGGGATATGTCGGTTACTACATGCTTGCAGCACCGACCCGTGTGGCACTTGTCAATTATGCAGATTTCAGTGCAAGCCGGGCCATCAAGGCCGTTGCAGATAATCCCCATTTCCGTTTTGGCAGGTTGGCACTTGACGATCTGCAACTGGCTGATCGATTTGACATGGTGCTGGTTTTCGGGCGGGGACTGGCACTGGATCCTGAGCAGTATGCCTACCTAGAGGCTGCCGGCAGCGCAGGCAGTGCCATTTTCATTGATAACCCAACCAATCCTGCACACAGACAATTGATTAATCTGACTGAGACGGAGCAGGAACTTGCTCGCACCTACCTTGATAACGGCGGCGATTATAACTACCGCAATTTCTGGCTTTTTACCAGATATCAACTTGATGCCAAACGTTGGCAGGCACCGAAACCTGAGGATCCGTTGTTAATTGATGCCGATGTGCTATTTCATCTTGACGATGAAGTATTCGTCAGCGTTGAAGACTATCAGCACTATTACGAGGCATTACCAGGTTATAACACTAATGGTGACAAAATTGCCCTGATTACGACGGTCCCAGGCCCCTTCAATGCTAATCGGGATCATCTAAATGCAATGATCAATGCCTTTGAAGCGGCTGGGATGCGGGTGTATCCGATCAATGCCAGGGCAGAGAGATTATCTCTGGTAGCCGAAGTTGCACCGGATGCAGTTGTTATGATGCCTCATGGTCGTTTCGGATTTAATAATGCTGAGGCGGT
Source organism: Gammaproteobacteria bacterium (assembly GCA_026710425.1). Taxonomy (GTDB): domain Bacteria; phylum Pseudomonadota; class Gammaproteobacteria; order Pseudomonadales; family Pseudohongiellaceae; genus UBA9145. Next base: position 8,928 of record JAPORB010000029.1, on the reverse strand, counting down.
GGAAAACTGGTTCAAAGTTAACCAGATACCTCTATTGACACCGCTTTCGGTATTCACAGATTATGAGGAATGGCTAGAGAATCCTCAGGGTTATGCTGGCGGTATGTTGACCATGAATGTGGTCTTGCCGGAGCTGGATGGCGGTATAGTCCCGCGAGTAGTAAATGCTCAGTTTCCAGATGACCAGGGTTTCAGTATTTTCGAGGCAATACCCGGTCGACTGAATGAATATGTTGCCATGGTACAACGCTGGATAGACTTGAAAAAAAAGGACAACAGCGAAAAGAAGATAGGTATCGTTTACTTCCGGGGGCCTGGCAAAAATGCATTGGTTGCTGGCGGAATGGAAGTGACGCCGAGTTTGTTCAATACGCTGCATCTGCTAAAAAAGCAGGGTTACGATCTGGGTGATTTGCCCAATGACTACGCCACATTTCGTGAGCACTTGGAGCGCAATGGGCCTGTGCTTACCCCAGATGGACAGGGCCAGGTGCAGGCCTTTTTAAACGAGCAACAGCCTGCCTGGATAACGACAGTGCAGTACCAGCAGTGGTGCGAAAATGAACTGGAAATGGGAATGTGTTCCCGGGTCGAGGAAAAGTACGGGGCTGGTCTGGGCAACTTCATGGTGCAACAATCTTCCAGTGGGGAAAATCAGATTGCTGTCAGTCGGGTTGAGTTTGGTAATGTGGTGCTGATGCCCCAGCCCCTGGCTGGATTTGGCAGTGATAATTTCAGAATGGTTCATGGTACTGGTGAGGCACCACCCCATACATACATGGCAGCCTATATGTGGTTACGATTAGGATTTGCTGCCGATGCCATTATTCACTTTGGCACCCATGGTAGTCTGGAGTTCACCCCCGGCAAGCAAGTTGCGCTCTCACCAAATGATTGGGCTGATGCTTTAATTGGAAACATACCGCATTTTTATATTTACACGATGAGCAATGTGGGAGAAGCAATCATTGCCAAGCGAAGGAGCTATGCGACGATTCTCAATCATCTGACTCCGCCTTTTGAGCGTGCCGGTTTGTATTCGGAACTGGTGACCTTAAGCCGTATGCTTGACGACTATCGTCTTACAGATGGTCAGGTGCGAAGTGAGCAGCGTCGACAAATCATTGAACTGGCAACCGAAATTGAGCTTGATGACGATCTGGATATGGATTTGAGCGCAACTGCCAGTTGGGATGATGAGGTATTGCCTGAACTGGAACAGTATCTTGAGACTTTGTCCCAATCGCGTATTAACAAGGGTCTTTACACTTGGGGTGAGACTTGGTCTATGAATGACGCTGCCGAAACGGCCGAACTGATGCTGGTTGAGTCGGTTGAGAAGAGTTTGCCAGCATCAGCAGGGGATGCGGAATCCCTGTTTGTTGCACTTAATCAGGGGGCTGCCGTTGACGAGGTTGTGGCTAGTTTGAGCTTGGAGTCCTCCGAAGAACTGAAAAACCTGCTTAATCAGCATGGCAAGTATACGGATCTGTTGCTTGCGAGTAATGAGTCTCAGGCCATTGCGTTGCGCAACGCAGTGGCGGGCGGTTATGTTGCTCCGGCTTCCGGTGGCGATATGTTGCTCAATCCTGATGCCCTGCCAACGGGACGCAACATGTATTCTATTGATGCCGAGCAGACACCTTCACAGGCTGCTTGGGAAGTCGGCAAGTTATTGGCCGATGAGATGCTCACAGATTACCAGACCCGCCATGGCAGGTTGCCTAATAAGGTTAGCTTTACCCTGTGGCCAAGCGAGTTCATTCATTCGCAAGGTGCCACAGTGGCTCAAGTGTTGTATCTTCTTGGGGTCAAGCCGGTGTATGCGCCGAACGGTCAGGTGCAACTGCTGGAGTTGATCCCCGATACCGAGTTGGGTCGCCCGCGTATTGATGTGCTGGTACAAAGTGCTGGTCAACTCAGAGACTTGGCGGCTTCGCGCCTAGCACTGATTGATCAGGCAGTTGCCATAGCAGCTGCGGCAACCGATGCGGACGATAATTTTGTTCGCAGTGGTGTGCGTTTGGCTGAGCAGTATTTGTTGGAACAGGGATTAAGCCCAGCCCAGGCGAGGCAGTACTCCACCAGGCGCAGTTTTGGTGGAATTAATGGGTCCTATGGTACCCGTATTATGGGAATGGTGGAGCAGGGTGATACCTGGCAAAGCGATACTGAGGTGGCAGAGCAGTATCTGCTGAATATGGGTGCTGTGTATGGTGGATCTGAGGATTGGGGAGACTACATACCAGGTCTTTTCACTGCTGCATTACTGAACACGGATGTAGTTATGCAGCCGCGTTCCAGTAACACTTGGGGTGGACTGAGCCTGGATCATGTATATGAGTTTATGGGAGGGCTCAGCCTTGCTGTGCGCGAAGTTACCGGGGATGATGCCGAAGCTTATTTTGCCGATTACCGTAATCCTAACCGGGCTCAGGTGCAAAGTCTTCAAACAGCATTGCAGCAGGAAGCACGGACAACATTGCTTAATCCAAGGTATCTGCAAGGATTGACTGCTGGCGAAGCCTCAAGTGCTGAGGTGCTGGCAGAGACCTTGCGTAACTCGTTTGGCTGGAACACCATGAAACCTGCAGCGATTGCTCCGGGATTCTGGCAGCAGGTCTATACAACCCTGATAGACGACAAACATGACTTGGCATTGCAGGATTTTTTTGAGGAGGAGAACCCCTATGCCCTGCAAGAGGCCACTGGTGTCATGCTGGAGGCCGCTCGCAAGGACTTCTGGGATCCAGATTCGGTTCAGTTGCAAACACTGGCTGCTCTACATGCGGATCTGGTAAGTCGTTTTGAGGCAGGATGCGGTACCTTCACCTGTGGTAATAAATCATTACAGGATTTTATAGCGATCCAGCTGGAGGCACCGTTATTGGCCAGTTACCGAGATCAACTCAATGCCGCCGAGGTAGGGGATGTCGAACTACGCACCGAACTGGTGTTGCGTGAACAGAATCCTGTGTCCGAGACAAAGATTTCGGAGACTGACCCGCAGCCAGCGACCCCGGACAGACTGACCGATACGCAGACTGGTCCTGGTTTTATTGTCTGGATTGTGTTGCTGGGGGTAGGCTTGTTAATGCTGGTATTGATACTGCAGTACTCACGCAGACAGAGTGCTACCTTGGGATGAGTGCACCGCTGCACTGGTGGGTGCTGAGCCTGGCGGTGAGCTGTTTTTATGCCTTGCTGGCGAGTACACTTTACCCGCGCTGGCTGGGGATACGCAGATTGCAGCACTGGCCCAGCTGGGTTAAGACTGGAATCTACATCCTTTACATGCCGCTATTGCTGGCATTGGGTGCGGTCGGATTCTCAGACTGGCTCACCGGGCAGAGTGTTGCCTACTGGTCAAAAGTGCTGTCAGATTTCGGCAAAATTATGGCGATTGTACTGAGTCTGCAAGCGTTGTGCTTTCTCTTTCATGGGCGTGTTTACGGCACCTTTTTGTTGTTGATGGTCAGCACCATGAGTCTGCAACTCTGGCTTTACTATCAAGCGTTGGGTATTGACTTTCGCAACTTGGGCCTGATTTATGCAATTACGGTTTTTATGGTGGTTGCAGGTCTTCGGCTTTTCTTGCATCGGCCTGAGACTGAAGTCAGGATAATGCTGGCCCGAACCCTGGCGATCCTGGTACTGGCCATGCAATGGGCGTTCACTGCCAACTTCATCAGTGCTGACCCGGTGCAGTCAGGCTTCGCTTGGGTTACGCTGCAAACAACGCTGGTTCCTTGCGGACTGATGATGTTGCTGGTAGCGATCGGCTATGGTTGGCAAGGCCGTACCGCATTTGCTGGCAGACTGTCAGGAGGGTAAACAAACACGTATGCAGGGGTTTTTCTCGGCACTGACCTGGGCGAGCATGGGGCTGCTGGTACCCTGTATTGCCTTGTTGCTGTATTTTTTGTTGCGGGCTCTGGTGCTGTGCGGGCAGGAGTGGCGACAGCATCGAACAGGAGTCAGATTGCTTGATGAGATCGATGCCCTGGAGGCCGAGTTGTTGAGACTTGACTTTGCCGCCTGCAAGACGCGTTTGACTGCTTTGCATAACAGCGAGCCCGAGCCGCTATTGCAGCATCTGTTGATTGCTATGGATGTTAATGCCAGTCAGGCATTGCGTGAACGTCAGGTAGGTGACTATGCATTGCTGGGGGAAGCTGAATTGGCCACAGCGCGATTGCTGATTCGGCTCGGACCAAGTCTGGGGTTGATTGGTACACTGATCCCTATGGGACCAGCCCTTGCCGGTTTGGCTAATGGTGATCTGGTGAGTCTTTCCCAGAACATGCAGGTGGCTTTTTCCACCACCGTATTGGGTGTACTAATTGGTGGTATTGGCTTTGTACTGTACCAGTCGCGCAAGCAACGGATTGCCCGAGGCATGCATAAATTGGAGTTCATATTGCACTATGTTGCAGAAACGCAAGCAAATAAATCAGACCAGCAGGTTTATGCAAGAGAGCGAGGATTTGGATCCACTTAGCTCTCTTGTAAACCTGTTTGATGTAGCCATGGTGTTTTCAGTCGCCCTGATGGCCGCTCTAGTCAGCTATCTTGACCTTGGCGAGATGTTGTTCAGCAACGAGTTTACTCTGGTCAAGAATCCTGGTGAGCAGGATATGGAAATCGTCATCAAACAAGGGCAGGAAATTCGTGCCTATCAGGCTGATGAAACACAGCAGGCAACAGGAGAACGTGGTCGACCGATTGGGACGGCTTACCAACTGGAGTCTGGCGAAATCATTTACATTCCAAATTAAACCGGACAGTCAACTACTTTTTATGTGAGTCAATGAGCAATGAATGAATTACTTCGTGCCGAGAAACTGACCAAGGCATTTCGCAACAGCACAGCACTAAACGCGCTTGACCTGTCAGTCAAAGCTGCCGAGATTGTTTGCCTACTAGGTGCCAATGGTGCCGGTAAAACCACCACCATCAATCTATTCCTTGGTTTCCTGGAACCTACCTCGGGTGCCGCCTATGTTGACGGAGTCGAAGTTCATTCCGACCTTAATGCAGCGCGCAGCAAATTGGGATATGTCCCGGAACAGGTATCCCTATACCCCGCCTTGAGTGGACTGGAAAATCTAGATTATTTTGTTCGGCTCGGCGGCAACAGCAATCCGGAAGAGACTTGGCTACGCAGTTTGCTGGATCAGGTTGGCCTGGGACAGGGGGCGGCAGACAACAAGGTTAGCAGTTATTCCAAAGGCATGCGACAAAAAGTCGGGCTCGCTATCGCGCTAGCAAAGGGTACCCAGGCCTTGCTGCTGGATGAACCTCTATCAGGTCTCGATCCCAGTGCAGCAAATGAGTTTTGCTCCCTTTTGCGGGATTTGGCTAATGATGGCACCGCTGTATTAATGGCCACCCATGACTTGTTCCGAGCCAAAGAAATTGCCGATCGCATTGGCATAATGAAAGCGGGCAGTCTGGTTGAAATACTTGCACCGGATACCTTGAACCAGGCAGCATTGGAACAGATTTACCTGAAACACATGCACGATGACACTTCCTTAGAGGAGACTGTTCAATGATAGGTACCATCATACAGAAAGAGTTAACCGAGTTCAGGCGGGATGGTCGGGCGATTGGCCTGCTGGGAATTGTCGGGTTGCTTTTGTTGCTTGGCTTGATGACCGGATTCGCCAATGAAAGTGCACGCAAGCAGAACGTACAAAAGGCAATGGCTGATGATGCTGCGGTGTTTCTGGAACAAGGTATTAAAAACCCGCATGCTGCAGCCCACTTCAGCCGCATGGCGCACAAACCAGTGGCACCGCTGGCAGCATTCGATCCGGGAGTAGCTTCCTATTTGGGGCAAGTAATCTGGATGGAAGCACATTATCGTAATCCTGCTATGTTTAGGCGCGCCGAAGATGCGCCAGAGCTGAGTCGCTTGGAAAATTTTAGCGTGGCTGGGGTATTAACCCTGATCTTGCCGCTGCTGGTAGTCCTGGTGGGCTATGGCAGCATCGCCAGCGAGCGCGAGCGCGGTACCTTGCGTCAACTGCTTGGTGCCGGTATCAGCCTGCCACGGCTATTGCTTGGAAAATTTTTAGTCATTGCTGGTGTTGCCTTTACCGTGCTGTTTTCTGCGGTGCTGGTGGCTACCCTATTTTCCCTACAGACACTTTCCGAGTCTGGTTACTCTCTGTTCGATCTGCTGTTACGCGGAGGTTCACTGTTGCTGGGTTATGGTCTATACATTGTTTGCCTGACAGCAATCACGCTCCTGGTTTCTACGCTGGTCTCATCGGCGCGATCTGCTCTGCTGGTGATGCTGGGTGTCTGGGTGGTTGCAGTTGTGGGCCTCCCACGATTGTCTGCCAGTATTGCCGAACAGGTCTATCCCAGCCCAGATGCGGTGAAATTCTGGCAAGAAACCAGAGCCAGCCTCCAGGCGAACAGTCCACCTCCGGGTAGCGAAGATTACACCATGCTTGAGAGACAGGTAGTGGAGCGAGCTTTGGGTCGCGAGTTGCGGGAAGGTGAGCTGCAGGAGGTGGCGATTAATCGAGGTGCCTTGATGCTAGAGGTTTCGGAACTTACCGGGGCGAAAGCCTACAATGCTGCCTTTGATGAGTTGTTTGCCAACTACGATCGGCAGCGGCACCTGCGCCGACTGCTGTCAGTGCTGTCGCCGACTATTGCTTTGCAGCACCTGTCCCGGACCTATGCGGGCACCGATGTCAGTGCTCACGAACACTTCTCCCTTGCGGCCGAGGAGCAGCGCAATAATATTGTACGGGTGCTTAATGAGGATATGATGATTAATGGTGTCGGTCAGAGTTTCGGGTATGTGGCCTCGGAAGATCTCTGGGATTCGGTTCCCATATTTGAGTATCGTCCGGCTTCGGTGGCTTATGCATGGGGTGAAAGTTTGGTTGACCTACTAGTGTTACTGCTCTGGGGGGTGTTAGCCATTGCTGCACTGTTCCGCTTTGGTAGCACTCGCAGTGTTTTGAGGTAACGCTATGAAAACCCTGAATGTAATAGGCTACGAGTGGAAGCTGCAGTTCGGTAACGGTGCATCGGCCTTGCTAATGCTCATTTTTGCTGCGGTACTTATTTATGGAGGCTTGACGGGTAAGGCGGCCCGTGATGTGCGCTCTGCTGCCATATCCGCACATCATGAGGCCCTTTCGGTGGAACGCGAAGACTGGCTACGGAATCTGAATGAACTTGAGCGACTGGGGCCCGCGGCCAATGTACCCCCGGACACTGGCTCTGCCATGCATGTGGTATTTGCTTCATCGCTACCACAGATGCCTCTGGCGGACTTCGCTGTGGGGCAATCCGACTTGCTGCCCTATGTTGGTGAGATTTCACTGTGGAACCCTGATATTCGCCTGTTTTCCAAATACGAGTTTGCCAATCCGGTTGCCTTAGCCTTGGGTGGTTTTGATATAAGTCGGGCAATCATTCTGTTTTTGCCTTTGCTGCTGGTAGTTTTCTGTTTCGATGTGATTGCTGCCGACCGGGATGCTAGACGATTGGGGTTGGCAGTGGTGCAGGGGGGAAGCATCCGGGGTTTGTTCTGGCAGCGCTTATTGTTCCGGGGAGCACTGGTGCTGATATTGACCCTATTTTGTGCCCTATTGATGCTGGTTTTTGGCCAGCAACCAGCCTTGATCGAACGACTGCCTGCCTTCGGTCTGTGGGTACTGCTGGTGCTGGCTTATGCATTGTTCTGGTTGTTGTTGATTGCATTTGTAGCTAGCTTTAATCGAAGCGGAGTGTTCAATATGCTATCCCTTCTGGGGTTGTGGGCTGGACTGACTCTAGTAATCCCAGCAGCCGGCAGTGCCTTGGCAGAAGCACTTTACCCCACGCCGTCCCGCCTGGCCTATCTGGCGGAAGCGCGGGAGGTGGAAAATGAAACCCGACTGCAGGTCGCTGAAGTTGCCAATGAGTTCATGATGGACCACCCAGAGTTGCTAGTAAATCAGTCATCCCGGATTCCGAGCTACGTTAAGTCGTCGTATCTGGTGACCTCTAAGGTGGATGAGGCAACCCGCCCCATAGTTGATGAATTTGATGATGCACTTGCAAGTCGAGAGCAGGTACTGGGCGTGTTTCGCTTTCTGTCTCCGGCGGTTGCTGTGCATGGATTGTTCAACGAATTGGCGGGTACATCGGCTGAGCGGCATCAGCAATATCTGAACCAGGCACGGCAGTTCAAGGCGGATTATGCTGAAATGGCAGGTACGAACATTGTTGCCATGATGCCAGTGGATTCAGAATTTTCCCAGGCATTGCCTCGCTTTCAGTTTGCGGATGAGCCTCTGGGTAGCAGAATGGGACGTGGTCTAGGTCCGATAGTGGTCTTGCTAATGCTTTGCGTTGTTCTGGCATTCACAGCGCATCGCCAGTTGCGTGCGGCCAGTCCCCTGGATTACTGAGGGTCGGATAGGTTTAAGAACTGATGGAATCAGATGTGCAGCCCGGTAGTGGCCTGTAAAATCTCAGTGACGGAAATTATTACATAAACTTCAACGACAATACCCAGCTTCTTTAGAATAATCCGGGTTAGCACCAAATTTTACGACTCTGGCATGTTGGAGGGGTTTCCGTGGTTGTTCAACATAATTTCAGGGAAGAAATTGTAAGTTGTTGGAAAATATATAATTTATCTCTTTGGCGGCTAGCCAGGAAGCTCATTCCAATAAAACAAGAAGCAACTGAGATAGCGTAAATAATCGAAAATTTTGCCATTTTATTCATTGCAATCTAAATAGTTTGGGGGCTACAATCGGGGGAAATCAAAAATAAGAATCCACTCTTAATCCATTCTTCAATAGCAACCGAGGGGAGAATTATGAAAGTTTCCATTCCTTTCCGCCGCCGACCCGAATTTATTCTGCTGGCTGCTGCCATGGCTCCGTTTTACCAGCAGGCATTCGC
>JAPORB010000223.1 GCA_026710425.1 Gammaproteobacteria bacterium | reverse complement strand
ATCGCGGTTGGACACGATGGGTCCCGGTTGTCGCTGCACTGCAATGTCTGGAGCAACAGGCCCTGAACGGCAATTGATACTCCGGCAGGCGCGTCCGTCAATCCGCATCAGATTGTGGAAAGACGGGCGCGGCCACCTGCCGCTGGGGAGCCCCAATGCTGCGTACCAGTACCTATTTGATCTAACAATGCATGCTGCCGCCCAAACAGGTTCCAGATATGGCCTTCTCAATCACATGCCGTGAGCACACGAGTCGGTGTCATCGCCGAGTCCTGATTGTTTGGACTCTCACGCTCAGCCATCAAGAATAGCCTCCCCGCCACCGCCAGCTCCCCGCTCACTTCCAACTCTTCAATCCGGCGAACCGACTCTTTCAGCTGCTGATCCTTGACGAATTTTTAGCCGCTTTTTCTCTGCCTTTTCCGCAACCCCGGTGCTGTTGTCCGCCTTTTTATTGCTTTTTCTGGCGACCTTGCAGACAACTTTTTTGACCGCCTTCTCGATGACTTGGTTGGCAACCGCCTGAGCGGCCTCCTTGGCACGAGGCCCTCATCGTCAATATCCAGCACCCAAAGGACTCGGCCACCCTGTGGAGTAAACGCACTATTGGCATGCACATAGATCCACTTGCGGTTCCCGCTGATGGAACACAGCTCCAGGTTCTGCTTGTTCAAAGTAGGGTCTTATGGGCCCAGACACGGCTCACCTTGCTTGTTGACCCGGCCTGAGTATTCACACAGTTGCCGAACCAAGGCAGTGCACAACAGATTCCCTGCCATCACCTCCCGCTTGAACCAATCGACTGTCTCTTCGCTAAATTCGCGTAACCCGACTCTCTCTCTCATGCCGGGCATTAAACTATAGATTTTTAGAGAGTTAAGTGTGGTGCGGTGATAGTATCTAAATGCTCCACATGTGTAGCCGCCTTGGCATTACCGTCAAGGCAAGTTGCCGGGAAAATTCTTGTCAATTACCCAAAGAGTTTCCGCCATTGTCTGGCGTTATCGTATTCTGGGCATGCGAAATGGCAAAAGGCAACGCACCCAACTGCTGCAGAATCTCTGCAGTGAAAGACTCTCGTGTACTGCCGTCAGCGATTTGCCTGCCAACCGGGTCTGCAACAGTGAGCGTGAATAAAAGGGAGTGTCCTCCAGAGTCTGTTGTACCTTCGCTTGCGCCTTATCAGCACGGGTGCTGCGGGTTATTTGCCAAAAGCGTGTTGGCCTCAGTGTTGTGCTGGGAGGCGCATCAAAAGGCTCAATTTCACCACGGGAGTCTGCCAGAAGAGCCAGACAAAAGTCCTCGCCGTTACAACGCAAGCCTTCATAAAGAATGGCAGTACTGTCTGGTTCACCCGCGCCAGTTGCCCGCGACCAGTTCCAGGAAATGAAATCATGCTCAAGCGGACGAGCCCCTCGGTTCATATCCCAATAAGCCTGTCCAGACCATTTTAGCCGAGGTTCACTAAGTACCACCTCAATTCTTGAGCACGGTGACAGCGGGCACCAGCGATGATGCCCTCCACTGTCAAGAGTAAATTGCTGTGTTCCAATCGCTTGCGGCCACAATCTAATCTCGCCGCATAATCGTTTTGGAATAGGGACTGACACTTCGTTGATGGCAAAGTGCAAACACTCACCACCCCATTCTACAAGACTGGGCCCAATCTGAAGATGCTGTGGCGAGCGTGAGACCGAGCGACTAGCGCGCTCGGTCATGGACCAGCGTGAAGGTTTGCCGTACAGAGCCACATTCAATGCACAATAATCAATCGGTTTGGCATCTCCTCGATTGCGGGCCCGGGCATAATAGGGTGAGAAGACACTGCCAATGAAGGCGATCATGGTCAAAGCGTGCAGACCGTCATCGCTTATAGCATCCACATACCACCAGCTATAGCCGTTGTCGGGTACAGCCAAATCAAAATTGGGAAAAGTGACATCTGGCAATGGACTCATGAATTGTGCTCCAACACTTGCGGGCCACTAATGAGCAGCCTTGCAGTCCATCAGCAAACGGCGAGCAGCATGACTTCCTGATAGGGCTGCCATAGGGACACCGGCACCAGGATGAGTGCTGCCGCCAGCGAGATAAAGTCCCGGGATTCGTGAACCCGCCCCCGACCGGCGAAAAGAGGCCAGCCAACCGTGGGAAGCCGGACCATATAGAGCACCGCCAGTGCCGGGGAATAACTGCTCAAAATCCTGCGGGGTAGTAACCTGACAGGATTCCGGTGTTATCTCCAGGGTCAGTCCACAGTGTTCAAACAGAGTTAGTATTCGTTGCTGGCAATCATCAATCTCGTGCCGACCGAATGCCCTGCGGTCTCCGACTGGTGGGGCATTAACAAGGCAAAAAAGCCGCTCTGGCCCATCACCGATACCACTGGCATTATCCCCGCGATCCTGAGCACAGACATAGACGGTGGGTGTACTCGGCATGCGGGCATGCCGAAAGATGTCGGTAAACTCACTGGCATAATCCCTGTTAAAGAACACCGTGTGACGATGCAAGGGAAAATCCTGACAGCGAGTAACCATAGCGAAGGTCATTGCTGATAGAGAGCGTTGATTGGGACTGGTAGTCGGCACTGCATAACGCAACTCATAGCCCAGCTTGTCGCTGGTCAGAGCCGCCGTGTCGGCGTTAATGATGACATTGTCCACCGACAATTTTTCTCCGTTGGGTAGTACCACAGCTGAAACGCGTCCGGCCTTGAGCTCCACCTTGCTAACCTCGGTGTTATAGCGAAAGCGTACACCCTTGGATTCCGCCAGTCGGCTAAGTGCTTCGACCAGCCGGTACATGCCCCCTTCGACGCTCCATACCCCCATCTGTTCCACATGGGCAATAAGCATCAGCGTGGCCGGAGCAACAAATGGCGAAGAACCCATATAGGTGGCATAGCGACCGAACAGTTGTTGCAGACGCAAGTCGCGAAACTCCTTTTGCAGACTACGCCAAAGCGTATTGAAAGGATGGATGTGACCCAGATGACTTGGGCTCCTTGCCGCTATGCGACTAACCAGTGCGGCCATATTGGGTCTGCTCCCCAGCATGAAGGGCTGATGCAGTGCCTCAAAGACTCGGCGACTGCGTTGACAGAAGTGCTGATAGCGGCGTGCCTCGCCAGCTCCAGCAAAGTCCCCGATAGCTTCGGTCGTCAGCTGCACATCAGCGTGCAGGTCCAGCCGCTCATCGGTACTCCATGCATGGCGAGCCAGGATCTTCAACGGTTGCAGGGTCAATTCGGTATCAAGAGAGGTTCCTGCCGCCGCAAAAATCTCCTCGAAAACCTCACGCAGGGTGAATACCGTGGGGCCAACGTCAATACGGTGACCAGTCACCGTCTGCTCCCGCAATTTGCCACCAGGCCCTGATCCCCGTTCCAGCACGATCACTTCCAGGCCTTGGCGACCCAGCTCCAGAGCCGCCACCAATCCACCTATGCCGGCTCCTACTACTACAACTACCATCGGCTTAGCCATGCAACCGCCTCCATCTCCAGACCATACTGGCACCACCGAACATACCAAGATTCAAAATAACTGGAATTTTTTTACTATTTTGCATTGACCTGAATTTTATTGACACTTATGCTGAAAAGTGTCTATATTAGATAACACAGCCATGTGTCAACAAAAATTTACACCCGATTGGCAAACAAAGAGGTGGGATATGGAAGCACTGTCAAGAATAAAGCAAGCCCTTGTTAAGGCCGTTGGAGAGTGTGAGGGTAAAGATTCCCCGCCAAAGTTGGTTGAGGCGATTGGTCATGCCGTGTTTGGCGGTGGAGCTCGCATCCGACCTCGATTGACGCTTGCAGTAGCGGCGGCATGCCAGGAAGACAATCCTGCACTAACAGATGCAGCAGCGGCATCCATTGAGTTGCTGCACTGCGCCTCCCTGGTGCATGACGATTTGCCCTGTTTTGATGATGCCGCCATCCGGCGCAGCAAACCCAGTGTTCACAAGGCCTTCGGTGAACCGCTGGCGGTACTGGCCGGAGATGCCCTTATTGTGCTGGGTTTCCAGACACTAACCCGACATGCCGCTGCACACCCGCAACGCCTGCTGCCCCTGCTTAACATTCTTGGTCAGGCAGTGGGTGCGCCCTCTGGCATAGTGGCTGGTCAGGCGTGGGAATGTGAGCAGCGGGTAGCTCTGTCCGTTTACCAGAGAGCCAAGACTGGTGCCCTGTTTGCAGGTGCCACCATGGCTGGTGCAGCAGCAGCGGGTGCCGATGCCTCGCCCTGGGGCATGCTGGGTCAAAAAATCGGGGAGGCCTATCAGGTAGCTGATGATATTCATGATGCAGCAACCGATCCCGATGTCATGGGCAAACCGGCAGGTCGTGACATTGCACTAGATCGCCCCAGTGCAGCCCGCGAACTGGGACTGTCTAATGCCGTGGCCCGCTTCAAGTTACTAATGTCACAGGCGGTGGAATCCATACCGGACTGCCCTGGAGCAGATGCATTGCGGGCGCATATGCTTGCAGAGGCAAAAAAATTCCTGCCAGAGGAACTGAGTCGTCGCGCAGCGTGAGGCGGTGCTCATGACCGAGCCACATTTTTCCACGTCTGCGGTCGCCGCTCATCCCGGCTGGTGGCGCATGCTGTTTCGGGACCACTGGGCGGGACTGCGCAATCGGCTATTGGGCAACTCACGGTTTCAGCAATGGAGTAGTCGCTTTCCGCTCACCCGTCCGATAGCCCGGGCCCGAGCCCAAGCACTATTCGACCTATGTTCTGGCTTTGTTTATTCACAGGTACTGTATGCCTGTGTGCAGTGCCGCCTATTTGATAGTCTGCGCAACGGCCCCCGCAATCTGAACGAATTGGCATCGACACTTGAACTTGAATCTGACAAAGCCGCCATTTTGCTGGAAGCCGCAGTGTCACTGGAGCTACTGGAAGACTGCGGCGAGCAACGCTTTGGTTTAGGACCACTGGGAGCAGTCACGCTCGACAATGCCGGTATCCAGAGCATAATCCGTCATCATGCCATATTCTATGACGATCTGCGTGATCCGCTGGCCCTCCTACGCGGGGAATCGGGACCAACCCAGCTTGCCAACTATTGGCCCTACGGGCACAGCCAGGCCGCAGCGGGACTGCAGAATTCAGAGGTAAGTGCCTATTCCGAACTTATGGCTGACTCTCATAGCTTGGTTGCAGAAGAAGTGCTAGGCAGCTATTCCATGCAGGCCCATCACACCTTGCTGGATATTGGTGGCGGATTGGGTGCTTTTACACTTGCCGTGGGCACCCGCTGGCCGCATTTGCAGTTGGGACTGTTCGACCTGCCAGCTGTAGCAGCGCAGGCTAAGGTCCGTCTTGCTACTACTCCCCTGGCCCCCCGATTCACTGCCCACGGCGGCAACTTTTTCACTGATGATCTGCCACAAGGCGCTGATATTATTAGTCTTATTCGTATCCTTCACGATCATGCCGATGCTGATGTGCTGACGCTGTTGCGGTCGATCCGTCGCTGCCTGCCTGACCATGGCACCCTGTTGTTGGCCGAACCCATGGCAGGCGAAAAAAGTACAGACAAGATGGCCCGAGCTTATTTTGGCCTTTACTTGCTGGCCATGGGCAAGGGGCGGCCCCGGACTCCCGATGAAATCCGCGTTTTCTTGCAGCAGGCGGGATTTACCAAGGTCCGTCTGTTAAGTAATGCCAGGCCAATCCAGACCCGCATTATTCTGGCCAATCCCTAGAGAATTTTATGGGTTTTCACTAGGGCAGAAAAAGTGTATATTTTACTTGACATCTATTAGTGTTAATTTATTGTTACAGTCAAGAGAAGAGATAAGAAGCGAATTTCATAGCCTGCGCTAGGAGATAGAGTGAAGACCCCTGCAGTGTTATTGGAAAAACCCGAACAGATCCGGTTCAGTCAGGTAGAGCTGAAAGCACCGGATGCTGGTGATCTGGTCGTTGATGTTGAATGGAGCGGTATCAGCACTGGCACAGAACGGTTGCTGTGGAGCGGTCGCATGCCCACCTTCCCCGGTATGGGCTATCCGCTGGTGCCAGGCTATGAGTCAGTTGGGAGGGTGGTTGAGTCCGCTGAAGACCAGGCAGCGAGTGGAAAGACTGCCGAGGATCTAACCGATGAGATTAGGGTGGGTCAACGAGTATTTGTGCCGGGAGCCAATTGTTTTCGGGAAGTGCGAGGCCTGTTTGGTGGCTCGGCGGCCCGGCTGGTGGTGCCGCGTTCCCGTGTGACAGCGATCAATGAAGACCTAAAGGAAGATGGCGTGTTGCTCGCCTTGGCGGCCACAGCACTGCATACGATGACTGCCGAGGCCACTCAGGCTCCTGAGCTCATTATAGGGCATGGCGTGCTCGGTCGATTGCTAGCTCGGATCAGCATGGCCCTTGGCCATCCGGCCCCGGTGGTTTGGGAAACTAGCGGGTCACGAAGTGCCGGAGCAGAAAGCTATCAGGTATTGCATCCTGACGAGGATCCAAGGCATGACTATAAGTCCATTTACGATGTCAGTGGCGATGCATCGCTGCTGGACACCCTGATCGGCAGACTGGCCCGAGGAGGCGAGATTGTGCTGGCAGGATTCTATGCCGAACCCCTTTCTTTTGTATTTCCACCTGCCTTTATGCGGGAGGTGCGCCTGCGAGTTGCGGCGGAATGGCAGCCGACCGATCTGGCGGCCGTCAATGAACTTGTCAGCCATGGAGAGTTGGATCTCTCAGGGTTGATTACCCACAGACAGTCCGCAACGCAGGCAGAACAGGCGTATCAGACCGCCTTTGCCGATCCGGATTGTCTGAAAATGATACTTGATTGGAGGACTTGCTCATGAGCGTCAGTGCACGCACCGCTGCCACCCCTGCTGCACCCGTCAGGATTATAGATGCGACCCAACGCTTGCGGGAAGAGGCGGCTATTGAGCCTGATCCTGTGCCTACGACCACTCCCTCCAAGGAAACCCAGATCATTGCGATCTATGGCAAGGGAGGTATCGGCAAGAGTTTCACCTTGGCCAATCTTTCCTACATGATGGCACAGCAAAACAAGAAGACGCTCCTGATTGGCTGTGACCCCAAGAGTGATACCACATCGCTGCTGTTTGGTGGCCGGGCGACACCTCCCATTATCGAAACAGTCTCGCGCAAGAAGGAGGCCGGCGACGAAATCCAGATTAATGATGTCTGCTTCAAGCGGGATGGTGTGTACGCCATGGAGCTGGGCGGACCTGAGGTGGGTCGTGGTTGTGGCGGCCGCGGCATTATTCATGGCTTTGAAACACTGGAAAAACTCGGTTTCCATGACTGGAATTTCGACTATGTACTGTTGGATTTTCTGGGGGATGTGGTGTGCGGTGGTTTCGGTCTGCCGATTGCCCGCGATATGTGTCAGAAGGTAATCGTGGTGGGCTCCAATGACCTGCAATCATTGTATGTAGCCAACAATGTCTGCTCGGCAGTTCAGTACTTCCGCAAGCTCGGTGGCAATGTCGGGGTGGCCGGTATGGTAGTCAACAAAGATGACGGTAGCGGAGAAGCGGCCGCTTTTGCCGAGCAGGTCGGTATTCCCGTGCTCGCCGCCATACCGGCTCATGATGACATTCGGCGCAAGAGTGCCAACTACGAAATCATCGGAATTCCTGGCGGGGACTGGAGCGGGCTGTTTGAGGACCTGGCCCGCAATGTGGCCGAGGCTCCCCCGGTATTGCCTAACCCGCTGTCGCATGAAGCCTTGCTGGATTTGTTCAGTAGCAGCGAAACTGGCCGGGATGTAGTGCTGGAACCGGCGACTGCCGCAGATATGTGTGGCAAGGACAGAATTAAGAAAGCCTCACTTGAGGTGATCTATGACGACGTTTGATTGTGATTCGGATCTTTAGATGACTGATCAAAGTATCAAGGCAGTAATGCCCGCAACCACAGAGGTAATGGAACAGGATTCCGTGGTGGATTCGCTGCTGGCCTCTGATGCCGCTACCTCAGATGGCTGTCATGCCGGAGCGGAGAAGATGCGTGATGCCGCCAGTCGAGTCGGCAAAAGTGAGGTTCTGGATCGCTATGCAGAGGATTATCCGACCGGACCTCACGATCAGCCGCAAAGTATGTGCCCGGCCTTTGGCTCGCTGCGTGTGGGACTGCGCATGCGCCGTACGGCTACGATTCTGTCCGGTTCGGCCTGTTGTGTTTATGGTCTGACCTTCACCTCCCACTTCTATGGTGCCCGACGCTCTGTGGGCTATGTTCCTTTTGATTCGGAGACCCTGGTGACCGGCAAGCTGTTTGAGGATATTCGTGAAGCGGTGCATAAAATGGCGGATCCAGACAAGTATGATGCAGTCGTCATTACCAATCTCTGTGTCCCAACGGCATCGGGTGTGCCGCTGCAACTACTGCCAAAGCAGATTAACGGTGTGCGCATTATCGGTATCGATGTACCGGGCTTCGGCGTTCCCACCCATGCCGAGGCCAAGGATGTGTTGGCTGGTGCCATGCTCCGTTATGCCCGCACTGAAGCGGAACAAGGTCCAGTGCAAGCACCAAGAGAAGGGCGTAGTGAGCGTCCTACCGTGGCACTGACAGGAGAGATGTTTCCAGCTGACCCGGTCATTATCGGCAGTCTGCTGGAGCCGATGGGTCTTAGTGCCGGGCCTGTGGTGCCGACTCGAGAATGGCGTGAGTTATATTCCGCTCTTGATTGTGCCGTGGTCGGTGCCATTCATCCCTTTTATACCTCGGTATTTCGTGAGTTCACCGCCGCTGGTCGTCCCATAGTCGGATCAGCCCCGGTAGGTCGGGAGGGCACGGCGGCGTGGCTGGAAAGCATTGGAGAGGTCTTGGGCATCAAGTCGAACAAGGTTGGTGCTGCGAAGAACCGATTTTTGCCGGCCATTGCTGGTGCTCTGGCTGGGGCACCGATCAATGGGCGTATCACGCTCTCCGGCTATGAAGGATCGGAATTGCTGGTTGCCCGTCTGTTGATAGAAAGTGGTGCTGATCTGCGCTATGTGGGGTCAGCCTGTCCACAAACACGCTATGCCGAGTCTGATCGGCAATGGCTGGAAGCGAAAGGTGTGCAGGTGCAATTTCGTGCCTCGCTGGAACAGGATCTAGCTGCCATGGCTGAATACCAGCCTGACTTGGTGGTGGGCACCACCCCGGTTGTGCAGAAGGCAAAGGAGTCAGGTATTCCAGCCCTTTATTTCACCAATCTTATCTCGGCCAGACCCTTGATGGGGCCAGCGGGAGCCGGTTCGCTGGCACAGGTGATCAACGGGGCCATGGGCAGCCAGTCCCGCTTTGATGCTATGCGGGAGTTTTTTGAGGACGTGGGTTCCGCTGACAAGGCAGGAATCTGGCAGGAGTTGCCCAGGACGCAGGATGAGTTTCGCCAGCAGTATCGGCGGAAACATCAGCGCAAGTCGGGCAAGGTAGAGGCCGGGGTGGGAATCTGATGTTGGTTCAGGATATGGATCGGGCTGGAGGCTACTGGGGCTCTGTGTATGTGTTCACAGCCATCAAGGGGCTACAGGTCATGATTGACGGCCCGGTGGGTTGTGAAAATCTGCCCGTGACCTCGGTTCTGCACTACACCGATGGATTACCGCCGCATGAATTACCGATCGTGGTCACCGGTTTGTCCGAGGAAGAACTGGGGCAGCATGGAACTGAAGGGGCCATGAAGCGGGCCCATGCCACCCTGGATCCAGATTTGCCTGCCGTGGTTGTTACCGGGTCCATTGCTGAGATGATAGGTGGTGGTGTGACACCGGAGGGCACCAATATCCAGCGCTTTTTGCCCAGAACTATTGATGAGGACCAGTGGCAGAGTGCCGATCGGGCCATGCAATGGTTATGGACTGAGTTTGGGATGAAAAACGGCAAGGTACCACGACCTGCAAAACGCAAGGAGGGAGCAGCTCCTCGTGTCAACATTATCGGGCCGACCTATGGTTATTTCAACATGCCGTCGGACCTGGCCGAGATTCGTCGATTGGTGGAAGGGATAGGAGCCGAGATCAATATGGTATTTCCGCTCGGTAGCCATCTGAATGAAACCTCGCGCCTGGTTGATGCTGATGTAAACATCTGCATGTACCGGGAGTATGGTCGCAAGCTTTGCGAAGCACTGGATCGACCGTACCTGCAGGCCCCCATAGGTCTGCACAGCACTACCAGTTTTTTGCATAGTCTTGGTGAACAGTTGGGACTGGATTCCGAGCCCTTTATTGAAAGGGAGAAGCATACCACGATCAAGCCACTATGGGATTTATGGCGATCGGTGACCCAGGATTTTTTTGGTACCGCCAGTTTTGCCATTGTGGCCAATGAGACCTATACCCGCGGTTTACGAAATTTTTTCGAAACTGAACTGGGCCTGCCATGCTCTTTTTCATTCTCCCGTCAGGCTGGTCGCAAACCGGACAATCAGGCGGTGCTGCAATCCTTAAAGGAAAGTCCGCCGCTGGTTCTGTATGGCAGTTATAACGAGCGTATGTATCTGTCGGAAACTGGTGCCCGTTCTATCTTCATTCCGGCCTCCTTTCCCGGTGCCGCCATCAGGCGCCATACCGGAACCCCGTTTATGGGTTATTCAGGGGCCACCTATTTGGTGCAGGAGTTTTGCAATTCCATGTTTGATGCGCTGTTCCATATTCTGCCGCTAGCGGCCAATCTGGACCAGGTTGATGCTACTCCGGCCCGGCAGCAGGAAGAACTGCCGTGGGAAGATGCGGCGCGCCAAGCCTATGACCGGATGGTTGAGAACCATCCGGTGCTGGTACGGATTTCTGCGGCAAAACGGTTGCGAGATTCCGCAGAAAGAAAGGCAAGGGAAGCTGGTGAGGCCAAGGTCACCACGTTGCATGTTGACCGAGCCCAGCAAGCATTGAGGGAAGGGCAGTCGGCCTGAAGAGCGTTCGCAGTGGTTGCCGACTTGCACATCAGAGGGTTGAGAGAGGACGAGGAAACAGAAAACAGCCTGGCAGGCTGTGTTGGTAGCGAAAAACCACAGGGATGCAAGTCCCGGGAGTGTCGCAGATGATAGACAAACATCTAATTGATAAAGATAGTCACATGGCATGCAGTTTACGCAATGACAAGGCCAGACAGTACCGGCGGTTGTATATCGCCTGCTTCATTATTTTTCTGGTTATCACTGCACTGGATCGAATGTTGCCAGCGCAATGGCGGTTTCGGTCTGCGAATACGACCGCAGGCAGGTCTGTAATTGAAGATGCGCGAGAACAGGCCGGAATGTTTGTGCCGTACCTGTTTATGAATTTCTGACGGTCGAATCGCCGCCAGCAAAAGAATTTCGACCGACAGTCGTCGGCGGAAAGTGCGTAACTGGGAAGTTACGGGGCAATAAACCCTGCGCAGCTGTGATTGGCAGCGGTGGCGCAGAAACCGGTCTTCGGACCATTGAAAAAACTGGAGTGTTCTTATGTCTTATGACTCGGAAAGCAGTACAGGCTCTCTTTCGGGCATGACTGATAACGAAGCCAAGGAGTTCCACAGCATCTTTATGTCGAGCTTTCTTGGATTTACAGCAATCGCCGTGGTAGCTCATATCCTGGTTTGGATGTGGCGACCCTGGATTATGTGATTGGCTTCAACCTGTAGCTAGTTTTTGACTCTCGCGTAGTCTTGTCTGAACGACACAGGGAATTTTTCCCTATGATTGATTGACTTTGGTCCAGACAAGCAGGGAGCAAATGAAAGCAGCAGACCTGAAACAAGAATAGAAAGAGGAGTAACAGGAAATGTGGAAAGTTTGGCAAATTTTTGATCCGCGCAGGGCACTTATCGCAATGTTCGCCTTTCTGTTTGTGCTGGCGATATTGATCCATTTTATATTGCTCAGTACAGATCGTTACAACTGGCTAGGTGGTGCGGAAGAGGCGGCTGGTGACATGGTCACCGCTGAGCAGGTCGGGACGGCATCATCCGCTACCATTGCCTCGCTGGTCAGCGATAATTAATGGGGATTTGGTTGCGACTATGAGCGTGGGCCGTGACAAACGGCCCCGTCTAGTCTAGTCGTCTAAGTCGGTAGCTGCCATGGCTGCGAGGTCATGGCAAATATGAGATTGCCCGCAGGAGGGTCTTAAACATGTCGATGCTCAGTTTTGAAAGAAAATACCGGATCCGGGGCGGGACCTTGCTGGGTGGCGACCTGTTCGATTTCTGGGCCGGGCCGTTTTATGTTGGTCTGTTTGGTGTGACTGGAATCTTTTTCGCTATCCTAGGCACATTGCTGATCATTTGGGGGGCGGCCATGGGACCCACCTGGAATATCTGGCAAATCAGTATCGCTCCTCCTGATCTCAGCTATGGTCTGGCACTTGCCCCGCTGGCGGAGGGTGGATTGTGGCAGCTGATTACCATTTGTGCCCTCGGGGCGTTTGTCTCGTGGGCTCTGCGTGAGGTGGAAATCTGTCGTAAGCTGGGCATGGGCTACCATGTACCATTTGCGTTCAGTGTGGCCATCTTTGCGTATTTTACTTTGGTGGTGATCCGTCCGGTATTGATGGGGGCTTGGGGGCATGGCTTTCCCTACGGTATTCTTTCGCACTTGGACTGGGTATCGAATGTGGGCTACCAGTACCTACATTTTCATTACAACCCGGCTCATATGATTGCTGTTACCCTGTTCTTTACTACCACACTGGCTTTGGCACTGCATGGCTCGGTGATTTTGGCGGCGACCAATCCTGGTCAGGGGCAAACCGTCAAGGGGGCTGAGTATGAGAACGGCTTTTTTCGTGATTCCATAGGCTACTCTATCGGGGCACTGGGCATTCACCGTCTGGGTCTGTTTCTGGCACTGTCAGCGGGGTTTTTCAGTGCTGTTTGTATTGTCATAAGCGGTCCATTTTGGACCCGGGGCTGGCCAGAGTGGTGGAACTGGTGGCTTAACCTGCCCATTTGGTAGCCGTAGGAGGACAATTAGATGCCTGAATATCAAAACGTTTTCACCCGGGTACAGATGCGCGGTCCTGCCGAGATGGGAGTGCCGTTGGACAACAGTATCTGGAACCGCGATGGACAACCGATTTTCTCCTATTGGCTGGGAAAGATAGGTGATGCGCAGATCGGTCCTTTCTATCTGGGTACAACCGGATTGATGTCCATTATCTGCGGATTCATTGCCATTGAGATCATTGGTCTAAACATGGCCGCCTCGGTGAACTGGTCGCCAGTGGAATTTGTTAGACAATTGCCTTGGCTGGCCCTGGAGCCTCCATCACCGGAATATGGATTAAGCATTCCACCATTGCAGGAAGGCGGCTGGTGGCTGATGGCAGGCTTTTTTCTGACCGCTTCCATACTGCTGTGGTGGTTGCGCATGTATTACCGCTCCAAGGCATTGGGTATGGGCGTGCATGTGCCATGGGCATTTGCGTCAGCCATCTGGTTGTATCTGGTGCTGGGCCTCTTCCGGCCAGTGTTGCTGGGCAGTTGGAGTGAGGCGGTGCCTTTTGGTATTTTCCCGCACCTGGACTGGACGGCGGCCTTTTCCATTCGTTACGGCAATCTCTATTACAATCCCTTTCACATGCTCTCAATAGTATTTCTCTATGGCTCGGTGCTGTTATTTGCCATGCATGGAGCGACCATTCTGGCGGTAACGCGCTATGGCGGTGACCGGGAAGTTGAGCAGATCGTGGATCGCGGTACCGCCTCGGAACGAGCTGCGCTATTCTGGCGCTGGACCATGGGCTTCAATGCCTCAATGGAATCAATTCATCGTTGGGCCTGGTGGTTTGCCGTGCTGTGTCCGCTGACTGGGGGAATAGGCATCCTCTTGACCGGCACGGTGGTAGACAACTGGTTTCTGTGGGGAATCAAGCACGGTCTAGTGCCTGAGTATCCACAGGTATTCCCGCCTGTCGAGGATCCGGCAATGACTATGGGAGCTGCACCATGAACAGGAAATTGCGAGTAGGAGGAACCCCACTGCTGGGCGGACTCATGCTGGTTCTGTTATTGACCGGTTGTGAGCCTCCGTTACCGGCTACTGATCAGCAGGGGTTTCGCGGCACTGGCATGCTAGAGGTGGATAATCCCCGGCGACAGGAGGCGAAGCTGGCTGCCATTGTTATCCCGGACCCGTTACCCCAAGTACCCGCCAGTGGTACTCGGTCTGGCGATATCTACCAGAACGTGCAGGTACTGGGAGATCTTGACGTGGCAGAATTCACGCGCTTTATGACTGCCATAACGCAGTGGGTTGCGCCTGAACAGGGCTGTACCTACTGTCATGCCGGGGCTGATTTTGCTGAGGATGATGTTTACACCAAAGTGGTTTCGCGGCGCATGATCCAAATGACGCAGCAGATTAATGCTGCCTGGTCCGCCCATGTTGGGGACACTGGTGTTACCTGTTTTACCTGTCATCAGGGTCAGAATGTGCCGAGCGAGATGTGGGCAATGAGTCCGGAACCTGGACGGTCGGCCGGTTTGACTGCGAGCTCTGCCGGTCAAAACATGCCGGCCACTAACGCCGCCCTGAGTTCATTGCCTGCTGATCCATTCAGCCCTTATCTGCTGGGGAATACGAATATTCGCGTGCATACCATGCAGGCTTTGCCTGATGGCACACCCTTGCCAGGCACCAAGCAGGCTGAGGAAACTTATGCCTTGATGATGCATATTAGCGATGCGCTTGGGGTTAACTGTACCTATTGCCACAATAGTCAGCATTTTGCCTCATGGGAGGGTAATTCTCCGAAACGGGTCACGGCTTGGCATGGCATTCGTATGGTGCGCTCATTGAATAACGAGTATCTGGAACCGCTGGGTTCGGCCTTACCCGAGAATCGGCTGGGTCCACTTGGCGATGCACCCAAGGTGAACTGCACCACCTGTCATCGTGGGTTGAACAAGCCGCTGGGCGGTGCCAACCTGTTGCAATACCATCCGGAACTGGCCAGTGCCAGCCTGGCAACGGAATCTGGCTCAGCTTCAAATATGCCCCCCAACTGACTCTGCCCGTTTTGGGCTCCATGAACAGTGGTTGTTGCCCGTGTCGCCTGCACCCCTAGCGCACGGGCCGTCGACGCAGGGTCTTCAAGCGTCTAAACCCTTGTGCGTTTTTGTGGCTGGTGCGACTGGCTACATTGGGCATCATGTGGCTCGTGAGTTGGTGAGCCGCGGACATGAGGTGGTCTGTCTGGTACGGGAGTGCTCCGGCGTGGCCGGGGCTGTTGATCTGGAGACTACCCGGCAGCGGCTGTCAGGCTGTGAGGTTCGGGTAGGTGACATTACAGATTGGAACTCACTGGATCAGGAGGGGTTCAAGGGGAAGACTTTCGATGCTGTAGTATCCTGCCTGGCCTCGCGCTCGGGGGGCATCAGCGATAGTTTGGCCATTGACTACCGGGCAAATCGTTTGCTGCTGGATGCCGCTTTGGCTGGCGGAGTGGGTCAATTTGTGCTGTTGTCAGCCATTTGCGTGCAGAAACCACAGCTGGCCTTTCAGCGAGCTAAGCAGCGCATAGAGCAAGAGCTGATGGCATCGGGGCTATGTTATTCCATAGTGCGACCTACCGCCTTTTTCAAGTCCCTGGCGGGGCAGGTTGAGTCTGTTAAGCGCGGCAAGCCCTTTACGATATTCGCCGGAACACAGGCGACTTGTAAACCTATCGGGGAGGCGGATTTGGCAAAGTTCATGGCAAATTGTTTGCAGGATCCGGCATTACAGAATGCCGTTTTGTCTATCGGCGGGCCAGGCGATGCTGTAACTCTGGAAGACTGCGGGAGGATGTTGTTTGAATTACTGGGGAGAAAGCCGGTATTTCGCCGGGTACCGGTTTTCATGTTCAGCCTCATTATTCCCATACTTTCTGCTCTAGGGTTTGTTTTGCCACGGTTTCGCGACATGGCGGAGTTTGCTCGTATTGGTCGATATTATGCGACGGAGTCCATGCTTTTGCTTGACCCGTCTACGGGAATGTATGATGCGGCGGCCACGCCAAGTTTTGGTCGACAAACCCTGCGTGACTTTTATGAGCGGGTTCTTGAGTATGGTCTTGAGGGTCAGGAACTGGGAGATCATGCACTTTTTGATGCTTCCGTTAAAATACAGGATAGATGAACTGCTTTGTGAAACCGATAGTGTTGGTTCAGTTGAATGGGTAATTTGCGGTGTGCTCAATACCATTTTCACTGTTTTTATTCTTTGGTTTCTCTTCTTCTCTTGCACATTTGCTGAGGGCTTCCTTGAAACTCGTGGAAAGGATAGTCCTAACCGCAATGCGCTGATGTTGTTGTAGATCAATTCAGAAAGCTGTACCACTTTCTGGTGAACATTCCATTGCTGATCAGCATCAGATCTTCAATTGATGTTTAACAGTGGCAGCGTATTTTTCAAGTTCACTGTCTGCTTATACTTGTTTCCCCAAAGTCGCTGGACCCGCACTGAACTAAATCCTTTCCGTAAATCCCAAACAGTTGTGTCATGGTGGTCAGATTGCAATGGGCATACAGTTTCTGCTGCATGCCGCGTAAACTCCAGCGGTGGAATTCGTCTTGACGACAAACTCCCTGATAATCTTATACAACTCGTCAACTTTCAATCGCATGCTGTAGAAGTCGGACCGATCGTTGCTGCTTATATTCTTGCTAGTGTTTAGTTGGTATTTAATCACATAGTTGTTTCTGTTCATGAAAGGCATAGTGCAGATTACGCATATCTACTTTGCATCTTATGGCTACCTTGAGTAACTTGTCGCTAGCTTATACAGGATTAGTTTTGAAGGAGATACAAAAATCATCTCCACATCAAGATGGTCTTTCACAATTTTCTTCAAGTCACTAATTCTACTTTCCGGGATCTGGGAAAAATGGATGTACCATGGGGTGCGGGGTGACTTTACAAACTATCGACTGAAGCGGTATTTTGAGGATCGAACTAATTGGCATGTACAGGTATTCGAGACCGGAGCCATGCCTTATTTCGAATCCCGGACCGAGTTTATGGCAGCCTGGGACGAGTTTTTAGAGGCACAGCAAGAATGAGGTCAGGACTATTGCTGATTTGTGGCTGGAGAGCGGAAAAATAACCGCTTCTCAAATTGACCTCCCGTGTTAACGGAAAGTGGCCGGACCTCACGGTCAACTCGCCTGGATCTATCGGATGGACACACTTGACATCGGATTCTACTTGATGTCTAATGCCCGGCATGAAGATCGGGCTACGCACAATCAGCGACCAAGCCATTCAGTGGTTCAGTCAGGAAGTTCAGTCGGGTGAGC
>JAPORB010000048.1 GCA_026710425.1 Gammaproteobacteria bacterium | reverse complement strand
GCCAGAAACACTTTGCGAGACCATCTACTGTCGTCCATTTCGTGTGGTCAAATTGCGACCGCCTTCGTAAGGCCCTTAGTAGGTATCTTTCAACTGCAAAGCAGAACGCCTCAAGGATTTTTGAGGTACCAGAGACCGCATAGAAGTTAAGCCATCCAGCTATGACTTTCCCAAGACATTTTGCAAGTTTCTCTTTGTCCCAGTGAATCCTACTAAACAGCTCCTCTCTTATCTGAATTAGTTTCTGCCTCACCCGTTTACCTGCTGGTCTGCGCCCGACACGGAACATTTCCCTTTTCCTAGTCTTGGCGCAATAGTGCGTTATGCCCAGAAAGTCGAAGGTCTCCGGTTTGTCAAGCCCATGGTTCTTTCATTTGCATTTGAGAATAATTCGTATTATTATTCATAGCTATCAAGTATCCGGCAATGGGCGAAGAAGTGGCCGCGACTTTCAGGAAGATACTGTTCTGGACGCATCTGAGTTGCGGGATCATTGCCGCAGTCGGCATCCTGACTATGTCGGTGACCGGCGTGTTGCTGACTTACGAAAGACAGATCAAGGACTTGGCGTCTCGGGCGGCCTATGTGCCCGAATCGCAGAGGATTGAACGGCTATCGCTAGACCGTTTGCGGGACCATGCGGTCGAATTGAAACCGGCGGCCGCTGACGGATCTATCGTGATCAACGCCGACCTTGGGGCACCGATCAGTTTCCGCGCCGGACGCCGCGGCGGGATGACGCTGAATCCCTATACAGGCGGGCGGATGGAACCCGTGGCACCCTGGCTCGACGACATTTTCTCTGCTATCACTGGTTTCCACCGCTGGTTCAATTTCTCTGCTGAGGACCGGGCGATTCCCCGCGCGATCATTGGCGTCAGCAATCTGATTTTTCTTTTTCTCATTGTGAGCGGCCTCTACCTGTGGGTGCCGCGCATCCTGAACTGGCGCTCGCTGCGCTCGCGGCTCCTCCTGCGCAAGGGCTTGGAAACCGCGAGTGCCAAGGATTTCAACTGGCATCACGTATTCGGCGTCTGGTCCGCCGTGCCATTGATCGTGATCGTGGTTTCAGGCTCGCTGTTTTCCTACCGCTGGACCGGCGACCTGATCTTTGCCGCCTTTGGCACC
Source organism: Gammaproteobacteria bacterium (assembly GCA_026710425.1). Taxonomy (GTDB): domain Bacteria; phylum Pseudomonadota; class Gammaproteobacteria; order Pseudomonadales; family Pseudohongiellaceae; genus UBA9145. The sequence continues at coordinate 16,428 of JAPORB010000048.1, read as the reverse complement.
GAACGCCCATCAGCAGCAGACAGCCGAAACGGTGAGGATGGCGACGAGCGTGCGGTCGAAGGTGCCGATGATTCGGCAAACTTCCTTTCGCTGGATGAACTCTTCGCTTCGGTCAGTGCCCTTGAGGCGAACTGGCGCGAGATCAGCATCACCCTGCCGAAGGGAGGGCAGCTGACCGTGAGCGCAATAGTCGACCGCGGCGACGGAGCCCAGCCACAACTGCGCGATACTGCGATCATCGACCGAAGCAATGGCGAAATCCTTGAAGTACGAAGCTTCGCATCCCTGCCGCTGAATCAGCGCATCCGCTCCACCAACCGCTTCCTCCATACCGGCCAGTATTTTGGCCTGGTGGGACAGACCATCGCTGGGCTCGTTTCAGCCTTCGCCGTCGTCATGGTCTGGACCGGCATCGCGCTGGCCTGGCGTCGGCTGGTCTGGCCATTGACGCGGCGGCGCGGCCTGTTGCCAACACAGAACGCAAACATCCAAACACAAACGCATGAATAGTGCTGAAATCCGTTTAATCAGGAAAATAAACATAAACCAATCCGCACTTAAGAGCATGCTTGCCGTTCCCCTTTTCTTCCTTGCGCCTGTTGCGGCGGTGGCGCAGGAGTTGGAGCAGCAATCGGAACAATAGCCAAGGTAAATCCCCGAAGAAGTAATAGTCACCGCCGACCGCGTCGAGGACTTCAACGACAACCGCGTCACGGAATTGGAGGGCGCGCAAATGATCAAGGCGAAATACATCCGCGCGCAGCAGACGACTAAACTTGCCGACGCTCTGCACAAGACCACGAGTGTGCAGGTTGATGAATCGGGCGGCAATCAAGACACGCAGATTATCGTCCACTGCCTGCAGGGCGATCAGGTGAGCGTGAGATTAGATGGCGCGTCGCAAAACTTCAACCAGGTGCTCCATGGCGGGGCCAACATGATCTAGGCAAGCCGGACATATACAAGTCGATCACCATTGTTCCCGGCCTCGCCGGTCTGCTGCATGTGGTCTCAAGGGACAGCGACTCCTATGTGGAAGGTAATGGCAACGAGACCCTCGGCGGCAGCACAGGTTCCGAAGATTTGAATCTGTTGGGCAAATTGACGTTTCACCCACCCCGGCGCACAACTTCGAGCTTTGGCAAAGAATCCTGAACAAGGATTACGTGGCGCGCAGTGCGGTAAGCTGCAGCCGGGAGGTCAGCGGCACCGATCAGTTCACGGCGGTCGCCGACAACTCGACCACGCTACAATATGGCTTCATGCCGAAGGGCAATCAGCTGATCAATGCCAATCTGCACTATTCACGCATGGAATCCGGACGCGAGCGATTTCTTTACCGCCTATACCAACTCCGCCAACGACAAGTTGCGGCGAGAGCTGCACATCACCGGCCTCTACATCAGCAACGCAATCGCCCTGACTCCCTCCGTGTTGTTGATCGCCAGCGCGCGGTGCGACCGTTATGAATCCAGCGACCTATCAAGCGGCGCGGTCTCCGGAAGCTCAACCGTCTCCCTCCGGGCTGCATGTGAGCTTCTCGCCGTTTGCTTCCGGTGCGGCGGCAGGATTGTCCTTCTATGGCCTGATGGGGCGCGGTTTTGGGGCACCATCGGTGCACGAAAACTTTGGCCGCGGCGACACTGGAGTGATCTGCTCCTAGGGAAGGCGTGGTTTCGCCTGCTACAAGTGGGTTTCCAACCCGGTGCTCGAAGCGGAAATCAGTGAGAGCCGCGAGGCGGGCATTCGCTACAACTTCAACGGACTGTTCAGCACCACCGATCAGTTGCGCTTGCAAATTATTGATTTTATTTGTTTCTTTGCCATTCGCAGAATAGTGCAGCCAGCTGTATGGTTGCTTGAGCGTCTTGAGCATTGTGTGCTTTTTTGAGATCTAATCTACGTTAAACACTATGAACAACGATCAGGGAGATGATTGTTGTCAGTCGTGTTCTGGTGGAATCTCTTCGTACATCCCATCATCATGAGAACTTGACTGCGTGGTTTGCTCTGCAAATTCTGTGTTCTCCTCAGGCTCCGGTTGCTGTTTGCTCTTTTCGCTGGCCACAGAATGCACCAAACTGCCATTTATCTCTGACCCCATTACCATTTCCATCAGGTTGTAGTAAACGTTTCCTACTACCACTGCTTTCGCCGCCAACTCAACATGTTTTGCCGATCGTACATCACCCCGAACCAGCCCGTTAATAATGACAGATGGTACACAGATATTCCCCTCTACCGCCCCCTTTTCAGCAACCCTAAGCAGTGCCCCAGAATCATCCTCGGCGTAAATATTGCCCTCCACTCTCCCCTCAATAATCAGCTCCCCCTTAAAGTGAATATCACCAGCTATCTGCGTGGTTTCCGAAACAAGGGTATGGGCAAGTGAAGAAGTATGACTATTTTCTTTTGAACCAAACATGACTGGACCTCGGGGTTGATTACTGATTTCAGTTGGATTGAATTGCCCAATTAAAGTCCTGGTTTATTGTCTTTTCCACTGGCTCAACAGACATGGCAGCGATCTGGATCCGATCTGGCGCAAACCCATCGGGCAGTGCCAGCTCACCCTCTATGTTCTGGAAGTATTTGAAGCGCAGCCGAATATCCAGCTGATCCACATCCTTGGAAACTTCCCTGAGCGGGTAAACAACCTGCTCTTCATCCTGCATCCCGATAAGATTCACATTGACATGACCATTGAGAAACGTATCGCCATCGGCATTTTCCTGCCGCATTACCAGTTTATACCGATAATGGTCGGGCTCGACAGTAGTGCCTATATCCAGCGCACCTACCACCAGACCGGTATCCTCTGTTTCCTCGGAAATCACTTGACGGTAGTAAACAACATCCTGCTCAAGAGCAGCCACTCGGTTGCGCAAAGTGCGAATAGTACCCTGCACTTCCTCATTAGCATGCTGGTCCATCATGCTACCTCGATCAAGAATGGCAATCTGCCTTTTGAGTTCAGCGTTTTCCTGCTGCAGGACCTTGTTCTCGGCTATCAGTCCGGCACGCTCTGCTTGGGCTAAATCCTGATTCTGCAGATCCCGATTGTTAATCCAGAACCAGCCACTCCATACGTTGGCCAACACCATAATTAGCACCGCAGCTTTGAGGAAAAACTGACGGCGTGGTCGATGGGGCATGACCACCATCCGATGTTGTTTGCTGCCTTTGACTACATTGGGCATTTCGAACTCTCCTTGCTGATCAAGTCTAAGACCGTCAGGGCAGCAATACTATCCCTTTCAACCCCGTTGATTCATCCAGTCCAAACATGATATTGAGATTTTGAATCGCCTGACCCGAAGCACCCTTGACCAGGTTGTCCTCAACCACCAGCACCACAGCCGTATTGGTTTCCCTAAAATAATTGACCGAAATAGCACACTTATTTGACCCTTTCACCATTCTGGTGGCGGGCGATTCCCCCGCTGGCAGCACCTCCACAAAGGGCTCGCTTGCATAACGGGCTTCATAGATTGATTGCAGATCAGCTTCACAAAGCGAAACACCGACATCCAAAGGAGCATACAGACTGGCCAGGATGCCCCGCACCATGGGTGTCAGATGAGGAATAAATGTCAGATGTACCGGCTTTGCCGCCACTTGGGTCAGGGTCTGGGTAATTTCGGGGTGATGTCGATGCCCGCTCAGACCGTAAGCCCTGATCGACTCGGAGGCTTCACACAGTAGGTAGTCCTCCATGGCCTGACGACCAGCTCCACTGACTCCTGATTTGGCATCCGCAATCAGACGGTCTAATGCCACCAGATTCTTTTCCAGCAACGGCAAGAAGCCCAGCTGAATCGCTGTCGGATAACAGCCTGGTACCGCAATCAAACGTGCGCTCCTGATGGAGTCCCTGTTGAGCTCTGGCAGGCCATAAACCGCCTCCCGTATCAATTCTGGACTGGTATGCTTGGTCTTGTACCACCGCTCCCAACTGAACCTGTCCTTAAGACGAAAATCGGCAGACAAATCAATGACCCTGACCCCAGCCTCAAGTAATGCGGCTGCACTATGCATGGCAACACCATGGGGTGTAGCAAAGAACACGGCATCGCAATCATACAAGCCAGGATCATCCGGCCCGCAGAATGCCAGGTCTAAATGACCGCGCAGCGTTGGAAAATGCTCAGCCACCTTAGTTCCCTGCAATTCACGAGAAGTGACCACAAGTATTTCAACGTCATCCCTCGGGACAAGCAGACGCAGCAGTTCCACTCCGGTATAACCGGTTGCTCCTACTATTCCAAGCCTGATCACTTTATCTCACCATTTGTCATTCGATGCTGCCAACCATTGCCAGGACTGTTTCCCTGCCCAGGTTGGTGAAAACAACCACAATAAAATCAGTAACAATGAGAAAATTGTAACCTGCATACTGGATTTAATCAATTAAATCAGAGAGATAAACCAATAGCCTTTCGAAAAGAACACACTTACAAGCCTCTCTTTGTGGGCTATAATAGTGGTCGAATATTTACACCTGTTCGCATTTCATTCTCGGTCATGCTCTGGATTAAAGCCTTTCATCTCATAGCAATCGTTTGCTGGTTCAGCGGACTCTTCTACCTGCCACGGCTGTTTGTATACCACGCTATGGCTGAAGATCAGGTCAGCAAGGAACGCTTTGTGATTATGGAGCGCAAACTGTACTGGGGCATTACCACACCATCCGCAGTTATTACTATCGGCCTCGGCATCTGGTTACTGACCCTCAACTGGACTTTTTATATGTCCTGGTGGTGGATGCATGTAAAACTGGGTCTCGTGCTAATTTTGATTCTGTATCACATTCACTGCTGGTGGCACATGAAACAGTTGAGACAGGAGAGAAGCCCTCATGGTCATGTATTCTTCCGGATATTTAATGAACTGCCTGTGTTACTGCTCGTTGGTATAGTAGTGCTTATTGTAGTTAAACCCGCGCTCGCAAATTAAGAGAAACAATGTCAATAAGTCCAGACAAACCTGTGGTTATGTGTTTCTCCGGCTTGGACACTACGGGTGGTGCAGGCATCCAGGCCGACATCGAAACCCTGTTCAGTATCGGTTGCCACTGTGCACCGGTGGTCACAGCTTTGACCGTACAGGATACCCATAACGTCATCAGCTTCAACGCGACTGATCCCAGCATGTTAATCCAGCAATCCCGCGCAGTGCTGGAGGACCTGCCAGTTCAGTGTTTCAAGATAGGGTTACTGGGAAGTATTAAATCAGTGGAAGTTATCTACACACTGCTCAAGGATTTTTCCTTAATACCAGTGGTCCTGGACCCCGTGTTTATGGCTGGTGGCGGGTTTGAGTTCGGTGGCGATGAACTCAAAGATGTCATCAAAAATCTGCTGCTTCCCCTGACCACCGTGCTGACCCCCAATACGGATGAAATAATGAGGCTGGCACCCTCTTCCGACAACCCCGATGCCTGCGCCAATGAGATACTGGAACTCGGTTGCCAGAACGTCCTTCTCACCGGGACTCATTCTCGTACTGTTGAGGTAATAAACCGCTTCTATTCCACACATCAGGAAACCGCCGTTTTCAACTGGCCCCGTCTGGAGCAGAGCTACCATGGTTCCGGTTGTACACTGGCTGCCGCCATTGCCGGCAACCTTGCACATCAACTTAGTATCAGGGAAGCGATTCAGAATGCTCAGCATTTTACTTGGGAATCGCTCAAACATGGCTACCGTATTGGATTCGGTCAGCATGTACCCAACCGCAGCTACTGGAACCAGCAGAAACTGTAGCGATGATGTCAACACACAACGGCAATAGGCGAGGCATCTACGCTATCACTGACGAGCCAACTCACTCATATCGCTCCTGGCTAGCTCAAGCCGAAGCAGCATTGGAAGGTGGTGTTGTAATGATGCAATTTCGTAGCAAAATACTGAATCCAACTGCCAAAAAACAGTACGCATCAGGGCTACTGGCCTTATGCCGTCAGGCTAATGTACCATTGATTATTAATGATGATGTGGCCTTGTGCCGGGATCTGCAGGCCGACGGGGTGCACTTGGGCAGGAAGGATACCGACTTGCCCCGGGCGCGAGAAATTCTCGGTGTCAGGTCCATCATTGGTGCTAGTTGCAACAATTCAATTGCGCGCGCCCGCATGGCCCGATCTCTGGGAGCTAACTATGTGGCCTTTGGTCGCTTCTTTGCTTCCACCACCAAGCCCGATGCTCCTGCTGCCACCACCACAGTGTTAACTGCGGCAAAACAGGCACTCGACATCCCCGTTGTTGCTATTGGTGGCATCAACGTCGACAATGGTGCCCCGCTTATCTCCGCCGGCGCGGACATGCTGGCAGTAATCAGTGGTTTGTTCGGCAGTGATGATATCACTGGCTGCGCCAGAGCACTCGCTGACCTGTTCAAGACTGCGAATAGCAAGGACACCGCCACTGTGGTGTGCCAGTAGCATCTTATGTCCTTGACAATGATGGAACAACCTTAAGCGATCAATATTTTCAAATATTTTAAACCGGTACAAGCAGGTCAACCATGACATTAAAGCAAGATCAATCCAGAAAACTCTATGAGCAGGCACTCCAATATATTCCTGGCGGTGTCAATTCACCGGTTAGGGCCTTCAAGGGTGTTGGTGGCAATCCCTTGTTCTTTAAGGGGGGTGAAGGGGCTTACCTGATTGACAGTGACAACAATCATTACGTGGATTATGTTGGTGCATGGGGGCCCTTGATCCTGGGCCATTGCCATGATCAAGTGATTGCCGCCTTATCGCAACAGCTGCAGACTGGTTTGGGCTATGGTGCATCAACAGAAGCGGAGGTGGCGATTGCAAAGCGTCTTTGTGAGTTGGTGCCCTCGCTTGAGAAAGTACGACTAGTCACCTCGGGCACCGAAGCCACTATGAGTGCTATCCGGCTGGCCCGCGGATTTACTGGTCGCGATCTGGTGGTAAAGTTTGAAGGGTGCTATCACGGCCATGTGGACGGTCTGCTGGTGAAAGCTGGCTCTGGAGCTCTTACCTTGGGTGAACCTGATTCCTCAGGTGTTCCCAGGGCCTATACCGAACTGACCCATGTACTTTGCTACAATGATAGCCAAGGGGTTGCCAACTTTTTCACAGAGTATGGAAACAAAATCGCTTGCCTAATCGTTGAGCCCGTGGCCGGCAACATGAACTTCGTGCCGCCTGCACCTGAATTTCTCAGAACACTGCGCCAAGTTTGCAATGACTCTGGCAGTCTGCTTATCTTCGACGAAGTAATGACGGGTTTTCGCGTCGCTTTGGGCGGTGCTCAAGCCCTGTATGATGTGATACCGGACCTGACCACACTGGGCAAAGTCATTGGTGGCGGACTGCCGGTTGGCGCATTCGGCGGCAGGGAAGACATCATGGACTGCATTGCACCTGTCGGTTCTGTCTATCAGGCCGGGACCCTATCGGGCAGCCCACTCGCAGTAGCTGCTGGTCTGGCCATGCTGGATGTCATCTCCGAACCAGGCTTTTATGACCGATTGACAGATCAAACTGCCCGTTTGCTTGCGGGGTTATGCGAACGCGCAGAGGCTGCCGGGGTTCCGTTTACCACTAATCAGGCCGGAGGTATGTTCGGTTGCTTTTTCAGCACAGAGCAGTCCATCAGCCATTTCAGTCAGGTAATGCAATGCAACATGCAACATTTTCAAGCCTATTTCCATCACATGTTGAATAATGGTGTCTATCTTGCTCCTTCTGCCTATGAAGCTGGTTTCGTTTCCAGTGCCCATGGCGAAGCTGAAATTAAACTCACCCTGGATGCAGCCGAAAGTGCCTTTGTGGCTATAGCCTCCAGCCAATCAACCCATCCCTGAGGCTGCGGTAGAATGCAATGGCAAATTACGATGTGTACGGCATAGGCAATGCACTAGTCGATAAGGAATTTGAGGTAGAGGATTCTTTCCTGGAAGAAATTGGCTTACAAAAAGGCATTACCACGCTGGGGGATTTTGAGCAGCATAAAGCGATTCTTGCCAGGGCAACCGAAAAATACGGCATAAAGACCCGCACCGGAGGTGGCTCTGCCGCCAATACTCTCTATGCAATCAGCCAGTTTGGGGGCAAGGCATTTTATTCCTGCCGCCTGGCAAACGATGAGACTGGTGATTATTTTCTGAGTCAGTTGGGTCACCACAATATCGAGACCAACGACAACAGCCAACGGATTGATGGCCTCAGTGGCAGTTGTGTTGTCATGGTTACTCCAGATGCCGAAAGAACCATGCACACGTTCCTGGGTGTATCGGATGCCATATCGATTTCGGAAATGGATTTTGAGGCGGTGCGGAAATCAAAAATCCTTTACCTCGAAGGTTACCTGGCTTCCTCAGCTACAGCCAAAGCCGCTATTATGGAGATGAAGGCATTTGCCCGAGACAACGGCATTACCACGGCCATGACTTTCTCAGACCCATCAATGCTTCAGTTTTTCCTGAGCGATGTCAATGAGATTCTCGGAGAAGGAGTGGATTTATTGTTCTGCAATATGCAAGAAGGCCGCTTGTGGTCAGGCAAGGATTCACTCGTAGAAATCATGGAGGCTCTGAAGAATTGCGCCAAACAATTTGCGTTGACGCTGGGAGAAAAAGGATCGCTGTTATTTGATGGTACAAACACTATCAACATAGCACCGCGCCGTGTGCCGGTAGTCGATACCAATGGTGCTGGTGATATCTACTCCGGAGCCTTTCTGTATGGTATAACCAATGGCATGAATTTCCAGGAAGCCGGACGGCTTGCCAGCATCGCTTCGGCGACAGTAATCTCCCAGTACGGACCCCGGCTTGACCCCAAGGTGCATCAGAAACTGCTTCACATGTCCTGAAGCAGTCGTGTGCTAGCTGGTCAGACCGTCAACAAATTTTTTGACACCATCAAACCAAGTGGTCTTTTTCGGAGACTGCCGACTGCCCTGTTCCTTGCCTATGGTCTGAAACTCCTCAAGTATTTCTTTTTGGCGTACAGTTAGCTGCACTGGTGTTTCAATCACCACTCGGCACAGCAAGTCGCCCGCAACACGGCTACGGATTGGCGTGACACCTTTTTGCCGCAACCTGAACAACTTGCCGGTCTGGGTTTCAGGGGGGATTTTCAATTTTACCTTGCCATCAAGTGTTGGAACTTCCAGCTCACCTCCGAGGGCGGCATCGGCAAAGCTGATTGGGATAACACAGTGCAAGTGGCTGCCATCCCGTTCAAAAATAGCATGCGGTTTAACCCGCATCTCAACATATAGATCGCCCGATGGTCCGCCATGCAGACCGGCTTGGCCTTCACCGTTAAGCCGGATGCGATCACCGTTATCGACACCTGGGGGCACCTTCACCGAAAGTGTCTTGGTTTCCTCAACAAAGCCGCGCCCGTAGCAGTTGGGACAAGGGTGCTTGATCTGTTTGCCCGTTCCCTTACAACGGGGGCATGTCTGCTGAACCGAAAAAAAGCCCTGTTGCATACGCACCTGTCCATGGCCGCCGCAGGTGCTGCAATCAACTGGCTGTGTGCCTGGTTTGGCCCCACTGCCTCCACAGGTACCGCAAGTGACGGTGGTGGGGATTTGGATCTGCACTTCCTTGCCCTTGACGGCATCCTCAAGAGTAAGCTCCATGTTATAGCGGAGGTCAGAACCCTTGCGGACATGGTTGCGACCACCACGACCGCCCTCAAAAATGTCACCAAAGATATTGTCGAAAATATTACTGAAATCTGCGGCACCGCCATGGGTTTGACCTTCCACCCCTGCATGACCAAACTGGTCATAACGAGCACGTTTTTCCCTGTCTGATAGCACTTCGAAAGCTTCGTTGGCTTCCTTGAATATTTCCTCGGCCTCCTTGTCATCCGGATTCCGATCCGGGTGGTATTTCATCGCCACTCGACGATAGGCCTTTTTTATCTCACCATCGGAGGCGTCCTTGGCGACGCTCAGCACATCATAGTAGTCGCGCTTAGACATGGCTTTCTGAAATCAACTCTGTTTCTTTTAACTGTTCACAGGTAACTGCTACCCAGGATTGTTGACGGTTATCTGTTATGAATCACCCAGCAGCCCAACTGCCAGATCAGAATTCTTGACGTACCATAACAAAGACCATTTTAATAATGTCTTCTTCACAGCCAACCTGATTTTCCCGCTGGCATGGCGATGCTCCCGGAACTAGTATGAAGGTTATTTGTCCTTCTCCTTCACCTCTTCAAACTCGGCATCCACTGCCTCTTCCGCGGTATCTCTGTCACTGGTTGCACCAGTTGAGCCTTGGGTCGCATCGGAGCTATCAGTCGCATCAGCATACTGTTTCTGCACAAGAATGGCTGAGGCTTCGGTAAGTTCCTTGGTCTTAGCCTCAATGGCCTCCTTGTCATCACCTTTCAGGGCCTCTTCCAAACTGCTGATGGCATTTTCGATGGAGTTCTTTTCTTCGTCTGAAACATTTTCGCCGACCTGCTCAAGCGATTTCCTGGTTGCATGGATCATACCATCGGCTGTGTTGCGGACTGTGATAAGTTCCTCAAACTTTTTGTCATCCGCGGAATGGGCCTCAGCATCCTTGACCATCTGTTCGATCTCGTCATCAGACAGGCCGCTGGAAGCCTTAATCACTATCGATTGTTTCTTACCCGTGTCATTGTCCTTAGCCGAGACATTAAGTATACCGTTAGCATCAAGGTCAAAAGACACCTCAATTTGCGGTACACCTCTAGGTGCCGGTCTGATATCGCTCAAGTTGAACTGACCAAGCAGCTTGTTCTCCTTTGCCTGCTTGCGCTCACCTTGCACAACATGAATGGTTACTGCGGTCTGATTGTCTTCCGCTGTCGAGAACACCTGACTCTTCTTGGTGGGAATGGTCGTATTCTTCTCAATCAGCGGACTGGCCACACCACCGAGTGTTTCAATACCCAGCGTGAGTGGAGTAACATCGAGCAACAATACATCGTTCACGTCTCCGGAGAGTACTGCTGCCTGAATTGCAGCCCCCATGGCAACCGCTTCGTCTGGATTGACATCTCGGCGCGCTTCCTTGCCAAAAAACTCTGCCACTTTCTGTTGCACAAGTGGCATCCGGGTCTGGCCACCAACAAGAATCACATCGCTGATGCTTGACGCATCAACATCAGCATCTTGCAGGGCAGTTTTGACTGGTGCCAGTGTTTTCTGAACCAGACCCTCCACCAGTGACTCAAACTTGGCACGAGTGAGTTTCTGCACCAGGTGCTTGGGCCCGCTAGCATCGGCGGTGATGTAGGGAAGATTGACCTCAGTCTGCTGAGCCGAGGATAATTCTATCTTGGCTTTTTCTGCCGCTTCTTTCAGTCGCTGCAGTGCCAGCGGATCATTATGCAAATCCATGCCGGATTCTTTCTTGAACTCATCTGCCAAATAGTCAATGAGCCGCAAATCGAAGTCTTCGCCACCCAGGAAAGTATCGCCGTTGGTAGAGAGCACCTCAAAGGTGTGCTCGCCGTCTGTTTCTGCAATCTCGATAATCGATATATCAAAGGTACCGCCCCCAAGGTCATACACAGCAATCGTAGCATCACCACCCTTTTTATCCATGCCATAGGCAAGCGCAGCAGCAGTCGGCTCATTAATTATGCGCCTCACTTCCAAACCGGCAATTTTGCCAGCGTCCTTAGTCGCCTGGCGTTGGGAGTCGTTGAAATAGGCGGGCACGGTGACTACGGCTTCGGACACTGCTTCGCCCAGATAATCCTCTGCCGTCTTTTTCATCTTCATTAAGGTTTGTGCTGAAATCTGAGGCGGTGACATCTTCTCGCCATTGACCTCGACCCAAGCATCGCCATTGTCATTGTTTACGATGCTGTAGGGCACCATCTTAATGTCTTTCTGCACCACATTATCCTTGAACTGTCGTCCGATAAGACGCTTGATGGCAAAAAGAGTATTCGAGGGATTGGTCACTGCCTGCCGTTTGGCTGGTTGACCCACCAGAGTTTCTCCGTCACTGCTATAGGCAATTATGGAAGGAGTAGTGCGATCGCCCTCGGCATTTTCGAGAACCTTGGTTTCCGTTCCGTCCATCACTGCAACGCAGGAGTTGGTCGTTCCCAAATCAATTCCAATTATCTTGCCCATTACTTTGTCTCCGCTTAAATCCTGGCAGTATCGCCTCTCAGGTGCTGCCTGTTAATACTTAAAATATTGGCCCGTAAACAATTTTTTCAAGTTGGGATTCCAGAATGACTTGCCAGATCCCAAAGTCTGGGACTGGAGCTATAACTCATTGGTTTCTGCGGTTTCCATCTAGGGTTTAAGGTAGTAAGCACGCAAAGTGGCAAATTAAATTGCCGATAACTTTACCTTTTGCCTCGACCGAAAACTCCATCATTGGTCCCGCCCACTCTGTTTCCTCGGATACAGCTATTCCTCAGCCTGACCTGGGTTTACCTGATCTTGATTCGTCTGCTCCGAACCAGTCTGTTCTGTTACAGCGGCTTTAGACACCATTACCATGGCCGGTCGCATGACCCGACCATGCAGGGTATAGCCTTTCTGCAATACCTTTAACACAGTGTTTGGCTCAACTTCTGCGTTTTCCTGCATGGTTACGGCCTGGTGCAGGGTCGGATCGAATGGCTCTCCCTCGGGATCCACTGGTTCGATGTTGTTTTTATTAAGACACTCGATAAAGCTCTTACAGGTTAGCTCCACTCCATCATAAATCGCCTTTACCCGCTCATCCTCCTCGGCAGAAGCCGCCTCAAGTGCCCGCTCCAGATTGTCCAGTACCCCCAGTAGCTCAGTGCTGAATCGTTCCTGACCATACTTATGGGCTTTTTCAATATCCTGCTCGGTGCGACGGCGCAGATTCTGCATTTCGGCCTGTACCCTGAGCAGATCATCCTTGGCCTTGGAGGTCTCTGCTCTGGCCTCTTCCAATTGCTCCTGTACCTGCTCTAGGGTCAGCTCTGAGGCGAGTTCCTCCGGAATTTCCGGCGACTCAGCAATCCCGTCAAGATTCACTGTTTCCTGAGACAGGACCGATTCTGCATTGAGTTCCTCTTCTTCGGTCTTGATCTCCACCTCATGATCAGCAGCTTCTTGCTTAGGATTTTCCCCGGCTGCATTGTTCTTTTGCTGGGACGACTTGCTCATGCCCTCTCCTGCGGATCTCTCAGATAAGTCGAAAATTCAATAACTTGGCAATATTTTCAGTGAAGGAAATGTGATTTTCCAGATTGCATGGCTATATGGGGGCTGTGGCGCAGTATTCAAGCATTGTCATCAGTGTGTTTGTGGGAAAATCGTCCGCTAACTGGATCTGCTTCGGACTAGGTGAGAAACCGAGGCATAAGAATGTAATATGCTGAGCAATTTGTTGTATGTGTGCTCTGGCCAACTCCGCACGGTGACTTGACCGGGTTCATTCCCCTATACTATTAGACCATGCTGCGCCATCTCACTATCCGCAATTTCGCTACCGTCAATACCCTGGATATGAAATTCAGTGCTGGTATGACGGCGATCACTGGCGAAACCGGAGCCGGTAAATCCATTATTCTAGGTGCGCTGGGTTTCACTCTAGGTGACCGTGCCGACAAGACCATAGTTCGCCCAGGCACCAGCAAGGCGGAGATCTGTGCCGAATTTGATACCTCTCAGATAGATGCCGCCCAACTGTGGCTAAGTGCCCGGGATTTGCTTGCCGAAGACGATCCTAACCTTTGTCTGCTCCGGCGGGTAGTTGGCAGCGATGGCAGATCACGCGCCTTTATCAACGGTTCCAACGTCAACCTCACCAACCTTAAGGAGCTGGGTGAGCTACTCATTAATATTCACAGCCAGCATGAGCATCAGTCGCTGTTGCACAAGGCAACTCATCAGCAGTTACTTGATGATTTTGGCGTGGACCGCGACCTTAGAAGCAGACTGTCTTCAGTCTGGAAACAATGGCGGAAAAATCATCAGAAATTGTCGGAGCTAGGCAAAACCAGCAAGGGGAACGCAGCACAAGCCGAATTCCTGTCCTTCCAGCTCTCAGAACTTGATGCACTTGCCATCGTCGAAGGAGAGTTTTCAGCATTAGAGGCAGAGTTCAGGACCTTGAACAATGCCGAGGATATACTGGGTAGGTCCCATAGTGCCTTGGTCGAACTTGGTGAGGCAGAGGAGGGAAATATTGCCAATCGCCTGAACACCATCAGCAGCACACTGCAGGATTTGCCGGAAAAAACCAGGGAAATCCTCTCCGTCCTGAGCCTGCTGGAAAATGCACAAATTCAGATAGAGGAGGCGGTGCGTGAACTGCGCAATTTCATCAGCGATTTTCAGGCTGACCCGGAACGTTTGCAGGAGGTAAACCGTCGATTGGAGGTGTTGCATGATGTATCCCGCAAGCACAAGATTGTACCTGATGAGCTGCCGAGATTGATGGCAGAGTTGCGGGCTCAGCTGGATAGCCTTGAAAACTGCGAAGAGAAGCAGGCACAGCTGGAAACAAATGACCACTTGCAAAGAGAGAAGTTTACCCAACTGGCATCAGAGCAGAGCAGGCAACGAAAATTTGCTGCCAAAAAACTCGAAAAACTAATCAATGCTCGCCTTGTTACCCTCGGCATGCCCCATGCCAGTCTGCAAGTGCATCTCAGTCAGACCAACGGTGATGATCCTCTCCGACAGGGACTGGAAACGGTGGAGTTTCTGGTCTCCACAAACCCTGGTCAACCGGCCCAATCGCTAATCAGGATTGCCTCCGGTGGAGAGCTCTCCCGGATTAGTCTGGCTATTCAGGTCATCACGGCACAGACCTCACAGACTCCCAGCCTGGTATTTGATGAGGTTGATGTTGGCATTGGCGGGGGTGTTGCTAGAGTGGTAGGAGAATTGCTGCGCAAGTTGGGGGAAAGAACCCAGATTTTATGCGTGACTCATGAAGCCCAGGTTGCCAGCCAGAGTCAGCATCATTATGTCGTGGCCAAGCACAGTACGACTGACAGTGTGCAGACATCAATCCAGCAGCTGGACAGCAAGGACAGAGTAAGAGAACTTGCCCGCATGCTGGGCGGTGAGGACTGCAGTGCTGAATCTCTCGCCCATGCACAGCAGATGCTGACAGGAACGGATGCATAAATAACCTGACGGTTCGTAACCAAGACATCCCATCATTGCTGTCACAGGTGGAAAGCTGTCTGGTGGAGACAGGTACTTGGATAAACCACTACTAAGCTTGGAAATTACAAATCCATTTACCTCATAAATGCTCTTAAGTGCCAATACTCTTTCTCATGCTTAGTTTTGTAAACAAAAACAGTACTAAAATTGGTGAGTAAAGCACTACCATACTCACGCAAGTTCAGTCGGCACCGTTAAGATGTCTGTGAAGTAGAGAACAATGCCATTAATTTTTATCTACAAGAATTGAATGGTCCCAATCATGGCTTGAAAATTTGCATGCCATTGATTCTACCGTTTACACTGAAGTTCCTTGGTAATTATTGCTACTCTTACGGCTACGATATGCAACTTACCAGAATGTAGATTTTAATGCCTCCAAGAGCATAGTCGAACATCCTGTTTACTCTTTCCTCACTGGATGAACCCAGTTCTAACAAAACATAGCCAGCTATGAGAATTTAGGGCAATCATGCAAGCGAAATTCAGCTGAAAAAGTTTAATAGGGCACAGGAAACATAATTGGATGACCGTCCAGCTGTGGAGCAAATTGCTATACAGAAGTTGGGCTGAATAAGTGGTTGGTATAGGACGAATTCGCCTTTCATGGTACTATCCATTTTTATGAATTCATAAGTATTTCCAAAACCTTTCCCTACTGCGCCAACCCCCTTGGAAGACTGGTTGGGTGATACTGATCGGGCAGAGGTAGGACGTGAAGCCTTTTTCCGTGGTCGTGATCAGGAATATGGAATTTTTCAGAATGCTGTAACCAGGCTTAAGAACGGTCGTGTTGGTGATGGCACCATGATCTTTCAGGATGCTCCGCTCCGGGCGCAGGCAAGACTGCGCTGATGCTGGAATGCATGGAGGCTGTGCGTCAGCATTCAACGCCTGATAATCCTTGGGTAGCCGTTCCCATTGAGGCCACTGTCCTTGATTCAGTGGCTGATGTGATCAAAAATCATGATGCTGGAAACCAATCTGGAGATTAGGCGATTGTCCGAAGTTTTTCAGAGTCATGAGCCCGAAATAATGAAGAGGCTTAAAAAATCCGGTGAAAAATTAGTCACCACGCTGGAGAACTTTAATTTAACGGTGAACCTCGGAGTAGTGGGGGTTACCAGGCAAAGTAAGTCATCAAATTTTGAGACTTCTCAAGATATTCGCGCCGAAACCGCGTTCCGTGATACAGCCTCTACCTTTGAAAACTTTAATCTGGTCATATTTGTTGATGAGGCTCAGAATACGCCAGTTTCCAATTCATCAA
>JAPORB010000237.1 GCA_026710425.1 Gammaproteobacteria bacterium | reverse complement strand
GTACAAAACAAAAACAACAGGCAGGTTTTCCTATGTCACTTCCCTTGTATTGTTCTTCTTCCGTCTCATCGCTGACCACTTATATCTTCAGTATACTGGTTAACGCCATTACCCGAACCAAGTACCAAACCTTACGCATTGGCCCTTTAATCGCTCTACTTGCCGTAATCGTCGCTGGTTGCGGTGAACAAACCGTTAACCAGTCTTCCGATATTGTTAATGCATCAACTCAACAGGATGTCTATCAGTGGAAGATGATTACCTCTTGGCCCAAAAATATGCCGGCACTGGGAACCTCTCCGCAGTACTTTGCCGACATCGTTGAATCCATGAGCAACGGTCGTCTTCAGATTCGTGTGTATGGTGCCAATGAGCTGGTTGGCGGACTGGAAGTATTTGATGCCGTATCTCAGGGTGTGGCTGAAATTGGTCATACCGGCGCCTATTACTGGCAAGGCAAGATCCCTGGTACTCCCTTTTTCTCCGCCCTGCCTTTCGGTATGACCAGTTATGAACAGGATGCATGGTTGCGCTTTGGGGGTGGCAATGAATTGTGGCGGGAAATCTATGCCCCATTCAACCTGATCCCAGTTCGAGGTGGCAATTCAGGCACCCAGATGTTTGGCTGGTTCAACCAGGAAATAAACTCTCTGGAAGACCTCCAGGGACTGAAAATGCGCATCCCTAGCCTAGGTGGTGAGGTATTCCGCCGCGCCGGCGGTGTGCCTGTCACAATGCAAGTCAGCGAGGTATTCACCTCAATGCAAACGGGTGCACTGGATGCCACGGAGTTTGTCAGCCCATATAATGATCTTGCGGCCGGCTACCATACGGTGGCCGACTATTATTACTACCCGGGCTGGCACGAGCCCGGCACCACGCTGGAAACGGTTTTCAACAAGGAACGTTTTGAGGCATTGCCTGAAGACCTGCAAATGATATTGCTGGCCGGGGCGGAGGTCATGAATCAGACCCTGCTGGATGAGCTCATGGCCAGAAACAATGACGCCTTAAGCACACTGGTGGAGGAATATGGTGTGCAGCTCAGGCGGCTACCCGATGAGGTGCTAATTGAGTTCAGGCGGCTATCTGAAGAAGTAGTTCTTGAACTGGCCGAGACCGACGACACGACTCGTCGCATCTATGATTCCTGGAACCGTTTTCGAGAAGGTGTGGTGAACTATAACCGCATTGCTGAGGAGGCAATGATTGAGGCACGCAAATTACCAATGTCAGTCGCAGACTAAAACTCAGCCAAGCAAGGGCCACGGCCTGCCTTGCTTATCTATGGCCACGAACACAAAGATTCCTTCCGCCACCTTGACTCTGTCGCTGCGCTTGCTGTGTGGAAGCCGCTGTGAGGTCCAGACCTCCACGGTAATGTGCACCGATTTTGTTCCCTTGCGGAGTACCTAGCAGTAACAGCTTACTGTCGCCCCTACCTGAACTGGTTTGAGGAAGCTGACTTCTGGATGGCTACGGTAACCGAGCGACCCCCGTATTGTTGCTTGCTGATGATACCTGCTGCCAAATCCATTTGCGAGACCAGCCAGCCACCAAAAATATCACCATTGGCATTGGTATCTCTGGGCATAGCTATGGTTTGCAGTGCCAGTTTGCCCTTAATTTCTGCGAAGTTTGTCTGCGGGGGTGTATCTTTTAGTTGTGTCTTTTCAGTATTTATGGATGGTTTCCTTTCAGTATCGAAGACACAGATTACTGGCTGTCTATGGCTGGAATGTTAGCGGGTTGTTGAACAACTCAGGCAGCCAAGTGGCGAGGCCAGGTTGCCAGGCAAGTAGCAACAGAACGGCAAGCTGCAACAAAACAAATGGGATAACACCGCGATAAAGGGCAGTCGTAGGGATATGGGCCGGGGCCACACTGCGCAGATAAAACAACGAGAATCCTAAAGGGGGTGTAAGAAACGAGGTCTGCAGGTTAATGGCGATCATAACTCCCAGCCAGATCGGATCCAGCCCCATACCCAGCAGCACAGGACCGACCAGTGGAACCACCATGAAGGTGATTTCGATAAAATCCAGAATAAATCCCAGCAGGAAAATAACCACCATCACAATTACCGTGGCAGTAATGACCCCACCAGGCAGGCTGCCAAACAGCGACTGGATAAGTTCCTCACCACCAAAGCCCCTGAATATTGATGAAAATATCGTTGCTCCAACTAGAATCAAATACACCATTGAGCTGATACGCAGGGTTTCGATGGCGACCTGATGTAATACCGGTATGCTGAGCTGTCCCCGGCTCAATGCAAGCAGCATGGCAGCGATGGCCCCAACTGATGCCGCTTCGGTAGGTGTCGCCAGGCCAACCAGGATTGATCCCAATACGGCCACCATCAGCAGTATCGGAGGTAACAGGCCCCGGCCAAGAGCCAACCAGAGCATTTGTCCACTTGGCCCTGAACCTGTTACAGCTGGTGGTGCTGCCTGCGGAACCATAATCGCCTTGAACATTACATAGGCCGCATAGGCCGCTACCAGAATCAGGCCTGGCACGATGGCACCTGCAAACAAATCGCCGATAGACACAAAATCCGGAGCGAACACTCCAGCGTCAAGTTGGGCTTGTTGGTAGGCGTTGGAGATCACCTCGCCAAGTAGCACCAGACAGATTGAAGGGGGAATAATCTGTCCCAGAGTGCCGGTGGCACACAAGGTTCCACATGCCAATGACGGCTGGTATCCTGCCCTCAGCATGGAAGGCAGGGACAGCAGCCCCATAGTCACCACTGTGGCCCCGACAATGCCGGTGCTGGCTGCCAGTAGCATGCCCACCAAGATTACCGAGATGCCAAGACCTCCCGGCAGTCTGGCAAAAACAGATTCCATGTTGCTAAGTAGCTCTTCGGCAATTTGGGACTTTTCCAGCATGGATCCCATAAACACAAACAGTGGAACCGCCAGCAAATTCTGATTTACCAAAATGCCATAGATACGGTTGGGAATGAGTGCAATGAAAGCCGAATCAAAGACCCCGGCCATTTCGGCGGCAGCAGCAAACAGCAGGGAAACGCCGGATAGGGTAAGGGCAACCGGGTAGCCTGCCATCAAAAATAGGCAGACCACGCCAAACAAAACAATGGACATGTAATCAAGCAAAATCAGTCACCGCCACTAGCGGGTTGTGGATTTCCAGGTCCAGATCTGCGGTCAGCAAGTCTTCTGGTAGCACGAAGCAGCTCCGCTACGCCTTGCACCACCAACAAAAAAGGCAACAGCAACAAACAGCTTTTGAGAAGATACACAAAAGGAAGACCGCTGGATTCGGCTGAGCCTTCGCGAACCCGCCAAGCCACAGCAACATAGTCCCAGCTGGCCCAGAGGATGAAGCCACAACTGACAAACAGAAACAGCATGCAGCCTGCCACATCAACCAGCAGGCGACCCCGGTCATTTAGTCGATTGTAGAAAACATCGACTCGAACATGGCCCTGTTCCTTCAGCGTATAGGCCGCTCCCATGGTAAAAATCAGGGCATTGAGGTACATGATCGACTCCTGAAGCGCAATAGAGCCTATTTGAAAGGCATAGCGCAGTAGCACAATCAGCCCTGTTACCAGCACTAGGGCCAGAGTCAGCCAAGCGGTCCAGTGCCCAAGCTTGTCGGTGAACGCATCAATCCGTCTTACTATTTCTTGCATGTTCTGATTGCTTGTCAGGAAGGGCTATCGGGGTCAGGGCAATGATGCCATGTTCGAAGAGATTTCATGCGCGCGGCTGGTCTTTAGCGGCGGTGGCGCACTATAGAAAAGCCGCCCGGACTAACTGCCAGGTTAGCACCAGCAAGGCCAAGCTTAAGGCCACAAACCCCAAAGCAAGCAAGCCTAACCCGGTACGGATCACCCTGACAACGAGGCGATATCTCCACTGTGCATTGGAATCCGGCTGGGGCGGCACTGACAGAAACAGAAAACTCAGGCTGTAAAACATGAGCGACCACATAAGACTGACCACGGCTGGAACCAGCCACTCATCGGAAGCAAGCCAAGGATTGTCAGTTACACTCAATCCGGCCAGCAATAAACTAAAAACCGACATCCCCAGCAGTAACAATCGCCAGGGTCGTAATAAAAAAGCAATTATCTGCAGAAGCTCAATCATAATCATCATTTTAAGTGCTGATACACAACCTTGCCATGCCAAATGGCCAAAGGCATTGCGTTTCGTCATATTCAGTCAATTTTTACGGTCCAAGTATTATGACTGTAATTGATGCCTTCATATTCTATGTCTCTCCACCATATTGCTTAACCCGGCTTGCCGCCACTGAAGATAATCCATTTCGGGTGTCTCATTCGTGACGAATCGACCAATGACAATCTGGGCACTGCGGTTTTTCGATGCCATCACATGGTATTCTCTTCCATTGTTGCATATTGAATATCTATGCACAGATCTGTTGGACAAGGCTTGAATAAGAATGTATGCAAGCCACACCGGACACAATCTGGTATCATTGTGATCACCATACAAAATTCAGGCATTGGCTGTTTACACAAGCAGTGCCACAGACCTGCCAACCAGGAAAAGCACTTATGATCATTGTACTGTCACCCGCCAAATCGCTCGATTTTGAGAGTCGGCAGACAAAACGCAAATTTACCCAGCCTGTCTTCCTTGAGCGGTCGGCAAAGCTGGTCAACGCTCTCCGTAAGCTACGGCCTGCTGATCTGTCATCCCTGATGCAGATCAGCGACAGCCTGGCGCAGACAAATTTTGAACGCTATGCGGCATGGCATACTCCCTTTAACCTGAAAAATGCACGGCAGGCAATCTTTGCCTTCAAAGGTGATGTATACCTTGGACTCAAAGCTGAGGACTTTAGCAGTGCCGACTTGGACTATGCACAAAAACACCTGCGCATCCTGTCGGGTCTTTATGGCATCCTCAAACCACTGGACCTGATGCAGCCTTACCGCCTGGAAATGGGGCGGCAGTTTGCCGCTGAAGGTGCCAGCACTCTGTATGAGTTCTGGGGTTCGACACTAACCGAAAGCCTCAATACCGAGCTCGCTACCCAGGCCAGGAATAGCAAAGTGCTGGTTAATCTCGCTTCCAACGAATATTTCAACTCGCTACAATCCAAAGCGATTCAGGCCGAGATTGTCTCGCCTCGATTCATGGACTGGGCCAGTGGCAAGTACCGTGTAATCAGTTTCTTCGCCAAGAAAGCGCGTGGTGAAATGGCAGCGTGGATTATTCGCAATCGTCTCCGTAAACCAGATCAACTCAATGCATTTGATGTTGATGGATATCGTTTTGATGCGAGTGAATCTACCGCAACCAAACCAGTTTTCAAAAGGAAGCAGTAACCCGCGTGGAACCGTCCTGCCTGCCCTTCAGCCAAGCATGCGAAAATAACAAAAGTCCGATCCTGGATATTTTGCGACTACTGCTTGCGGGATCAGCATCAGTGTTGGAGATTGGTAGTGGTACCGGCCAACATGGGGCATTTTTTGCTAGCCAGTTGCCAAAAGTGCGCTGGCAATGCTCGGATGTGGAAGAGAACCTGGAATCTCTCAATATTCGCCTGAAAGAGACCGCATTAGGTAACCTGCCAACTGCCATTACACTTGATGTCAATCGCCACCCGTGGAACTGCAGCCAATTCGATACTATATTCACGGCCAACTCGTTTCACATCATGTCAATAAAGTCTGTGGAAGCCTTTTTTTGTGAGCTGCCACACCATATCAAAGAGCGGGGGCAACTCGTAGTTTACGGCCCATTTCGTTATGGCGGCGACTATACTAGCGAGAGCAATGCCCGTTTTGATCAATGGCTGAAGGATCGGGATCCAGATAGTGGCATCAGGGATTTTGAACGGATTAGCGCACTGGCCCAGGGTTGTGGCATGGAATTGCAAGCGGATCATGCCATGCCGGCCAACAACCAGTTACTGGTGTGGCAACAAGCAACCCAGTCAGGCTACTGAGCTAACGAAGAGAGTCAACTTGAAACATGTAAACTTGGTCCAGTCCCGGACTTTTCCAGCGGAAATACTTGGCCAGTAACTCGGTATGCACGGCTGCCCTTAGCGACAGGTCAGTAACCACACTCAGCTGTTGATAATAGAGCGTGTCACCAATTGTCAGGCGTACCCTCGAACCCCAAATTACATTACGATTCCAGGCTCGGTCTTCGGGAAAGTTGCCACCGCGGTAATAGGCTGAAAACAAATAGAACTCGCCGTCATAATCGGTGCAATGGTTAGTTATCGAGTGCGGTATCCCATATTGGGTATTAGTCTGAACTAAGATCTCTTCATGTTGATCTGTGAAGGACCAGTCGGTCACTTGGGCCGTTGCTAATTGCCCGCTTGACCTAAGTCCAGACCTCTGGTCTTTGGGGTCAAATCCAATCAGGCTGATTGTCAGCAGCAACAGCAGTATCAGTGCTACCATCACAAACAGTCCTTTCAACAGAATGTTACCTGCTATCTTTGGTGAAAATTTTTTACCCCGCCAATTTATACTTATCAATCAATATATTTTGGCGTCAGTGTCAGATTTACCCAGTAAATGATAGCCGTCTAATATCCGGTCTCTTATGCTGAGATGATGATGCATACTACCACTGGCCTGTGTTGTACGTGTAAGTAAATTTTTCTGGCTAAACCATTACCTGTCCAATGAGAAATGAGTCTGAATGCAGCAGATAAGTCTGTCCCTTATCAATCATAACGCACTCAACTAACTTATATCATAAGCGCATATCGAGGTCCTGTTTGTGTATCTTGCCTGTCGGTAAAGTGATTCATGGCGGTCTTGAGGTGATGCCTTGAAGGGACTATCCTGCGAAAAAAGGAGATGAGGGGGTAACAACTGTGACTGAGTTCAAAGCCAACTCTACAAATCTGGTAACGATAGTGGCAATTGTTGCCATAGCACTCTTGTTGTTGGCTGCGGGCTGTGTCTCAGCCCAAACCGCAAGGTTGGAGGGCAATTTCCTGATTGTACCGGAAATCAGCACAGCTGAAGGCAGCTATCGCGCACAGTTCTTGATACTTACCTTTGAGCAACCAGTAGTCATGGAGCTTATGTCAGCAACTCCTACTACTGCTTCCGGTGAGCTGCTGGTTGCCAGTTACAGCGGAAACGACCTAAAAATCCGTCAAGCTCAAGTAAACAACATTTCTTATTGGATACGATTCAGGCATGATACAAACAATCGGTTTACCTTGTTGGCTTTCGGCGAGAATCCGGCACGAAACATTCCCGCACCAAGACCTTTTTCACCCATGCCGGACTGGCGCCAAGTGCCCGGCCTCGCCAATGACATCAGCGTAGCGGCAAATGGCGACGTGTGGATAATTAGTACCAATACTCAAGGTGGGGGATTTGGTATTCATCAGCTGGATGGACCTGGCGGTTTTGTCGTCGAAGGTGGTGCCTTACGGGTTGAAGTTGATCCTGTGGGTCGGCCTTGGGTGGTCAATGACAATCAGGAGATCTTTCGCCTGCAAAGCAATGGCATCTGGGAACGGATGCCAGGGTTCGCCCTTGATATCGGTATTGGTGCCAATGGTGATGTGTGGGCAGCCAATGAGGACGGGGTTTACTCTTGGACCGGCACAGACTGGCTGCACCGTGGCGGCTCCGGCGGTCGCATTGATGTAGGACCTGATGGTCGGCCTTGGGTGGTAGGATTCAGTAATCACATCTACACCCTGGTTGATAGTGCATGGATCGAGTTGCCGGGTGAAGCAGGGGATATTGGCGTTGGTGCCGACGGCTCAGTCTGGGTAATCGGCGTACCCAGCGGAGAACTACTGGACTTCCAACAACTGCAGCGCATTTATCACTGGAATGGCACCGATTGGGATCTGGCTTATGGCGACGGCGTGAGCATCAGTGTAGGACCCGATGGTCAGCCTTGGGTAACCAACAGCGAGGGTGAGATTTGGCGGGCACGGTAACCGGTGTGAATCGGCTACCGTTTTATGTCAAAAGCGTACGGCTGAGCTGTGGATTGTGGAATCAGTTTATCGCTTTGATAACTTCACGTGCCAGTCCCCAGCGATCAAATCCCTGGCGACCATAATCAAGCCCACGGCGCACAATAACCAGATCATGCGAAGGCACAATAATGGTGAACTGGCCGCGATTGCCATTGGTCATATAGGCACTTTTTGGCACATCATCCCTGTCATCCGGCACCAGCCAAAACTGACCACCATACATGTTCCCCAACTCAGCAGTGGCTGGCGCAGGCGTGCGTACAAAATCTATCCATCGCTCGGATAACAACCGCTCACCATTCCAAATGCCGCCCTGCAGATACAGCAAGCCGAAACGGGCCAAGTCTCTTGCATTTGTATATACCTGACTGCTCAGTATAAAATCACCGAATCGGTCTGTACTGACCAGCGTGTTACGCATACCAATTTTATCAAGCAAGGCCTTGCGTGGAAATTCCGAATAGGCCTTTTCACCTCCCAGGGCTTGCTTCATGGCGTTAACCGCCAGTAGAGTGTCGTAGTTTTCATAATCCCAGCGAGTTCCGGGTTCACGAATCAGAGCCCTACCAAGTGCCCCATTGACCGAGCTGGCACCAGCCCAGTAGGACATCCCTGACCCGGTAGCATACTCAAGCCCATTATTGTCAATGGACTGCAGGCCGCTGGACATATTGAGCACATGGCGCAAGGTAATCCCATGGCGTGGATCAGTTTGCGAATTATCCGTTTTTGGCAGCCACTCAAAGCCCAAAGGAGCATCCAGCTCCAGTCGGCCTTCATCTGCCAGCATGCCAATCAGGGTGGAGGCAATACTCTTAGCCGTCGACCAAGTGCGGGTGCGGGTAGTCATGTCAAAACCGTTGGCATAACGCTCATGAATAATCTCCCCTTTGTACACCACCAACAGGCTGATGGTGGCCTGTTGCGGCGTGGGTCGGTCAAAAGCCCAGTCAGAGGCGGCTACCAATGCTATCTCATTGACATTGGTCGGAAGCGGTTTTTCGACCAGTAGATCTCCATCAGGCCAGGGAATTAGTCCCGGATCTCCGGGTGGATAAGGTAGTGTCAATTCGGGCAGGTCTGCGATATCAGCCAGGGTCTGATCTGGCGGCAAAATGATGCAGCCAATCCCTTCACGGAACACGGCCCGCATGACCGGTGCCTTATCGGGGGTGCCCACTTCGACGGCGTGCAGTTCATGATCAACGGAGTAGTCTCCGCCTTCGGAAGTGCCAATAGGTTCCCGAAAGAAAGCTAGTTCATGTTCAAACACTTGTTCCAGGCTACGATTTGAAGTGAACAGACCATTGCACATAAAGATGGCTTGCTGGCCACGGCGAATGATCTCTCGTTGGTGTTGCCAATAGTCATAGGATTCCTGTTGTTGGGCCAAGCTATTGGCGGTTGCAAGCAAGCTGAACAGACTTACTGCCAGCGTCTTGAGTATAGGGTTCATCTTGACATCTCCTGTTTCTTGTTTCGCATTTGCATCAGTTTTGCCCACGGTATTATCGATTTCATAGATATTATAGTTTGGGATACGGGCAAGTAGAAACGGATTGCGTTGAAACTAAATATTTTTTGATAATGTTCTTGGCATGGCCTTTTTTAATTTTTACGATTGGTATATTACCGGGTAATTTGGTATTTACTTCAAAAGGTGTTACGCCAACTGATACTTACAATCAGGCCAGAGGTATCTGAATAATACTGCCTTTAGCACGAATATATTTCTATTGTGTATTATCCAGCAACGACTCAGATTCGATCCTCAGGGTAACAGGTTCGTTAGAATAATGATAAATATCACTGTTGTCCGTAGTGGAATAAGCGATATAAATTTGGAGTATCCCACTGCTTATACCAAGCTCTTGACCACTTACCACAGTATAATTTTGTGGGCCTTCAATAAAGGGTATGCTATTGCGCCCAAAGACGATAATGTCAAAATCACCAGGAAGACTGTCCCAAACATGAGCGGCAGGTAATTCACCATCATCCCAAAGCTGCCAATTGCCTGCTGTATCCTTGGCAAAAACTTCACCCCTAGGTGTCACCGCTGCAATATGGACTGCACCCGTTTTGCCTTGGTCGGAAGGATCGACAAATACACTGCCATGTACATTAAAAACCTCACCGGGTGAAAACACTTTTTGTGGGCTGACTCCAAAATCAGTGCTGGCATATGCGACAAATCGTCCTCGATCATTATCGCCATCAGTACTGCTTCTGCCGAGATAGCTGGTGCAGGCATCCAAGTCACCTGCCCAAAGTGCGGCGACACACTGGCTGCCGTGACTAAGAGTTACATCCTGATTGTGGGTTTGACCCGATGCAGAAATAGCTACCGAACCGGAAGAAACTTGCTGCTGAAATCCCTTTGCATTGGCACGCTCAAACATGTGTATTGCATCCGTTGTATTACCATTATCCATGCTGGTTGTGCGGTAGATTCGCCCGCCATCGGGGCTTTGAGCCATTTGCCTGGATTCCCAACCCAGCGAATATGGCAGCACATTGCCAAACCGGTCAGATTCATCAGCAATGGCAAAATCGGCGACTTCAAGTGAAGCCGTAGCCCGATTCCAGTGCGCCACAAAGAACCCATTCTCACAGAAGACATCAACGGCAGAAAATCCGGCATGGGGAAGCATCGAATGACAACCTTGCAGACGCTCAAAGCCATAACTTGGCTTGAGATGGCTCCATGATGCGAGCACATCAAAATTGCGCTCTGCATAATTCCTTGTCAATGTGCCCAGATACCGAGGGTTGGTTGGATCAGCTTCTATATCAAATGCTACGATACCCATATCACCCAAGAATGGCCGGTCCAAAGGTGAGTCTGTAGACAATACATTTTGCGGACCAGCTACGAATATGACTGAATCCTGACTGTCAATGGCCACATGCTCGACTCCTCCCAATCCTTGGAATGGGCCACCAAGAGTTCCAGAAAATAGGATTTCCCGTACCAAACGGAGCCTTCCAGAGGTAGAATTGACTGCAAACACGAACAATCCGGTCTTTGAGACAAGATAGAGATGAGCATTGTCTCGAGACAGTGCCAGATGGAAGGGTGGGTTACCCAGATTGTCCACCAGCAAAGATTCAACTCCAGTTTCGCTATCTCCCGACGACACCTCTTGCACCAAAGTGAACTGATCGACCGAATCCACCTGATAAACGTTCAATCGTTCATCATAGGTAGTCGCAAAGAAAAATCGACCATTTTCACTGCCAAGGAACAAGCTACCATCCCATCCTTCAGAACCGTTTTCAGACTCCACAGCTATCCGACTGTCCATAAGCCGGGTTGAATCCTCATCAGGAATCTCCAGACTGAAAGAGTCCTGCTCCCGAAGCAGAACCATCAGCCGTTTGTGCTGCGAGTTCCACCACAAATAGGCGTTGTTCAGGTCATAGGGATAGGAAACTTCAGAACTGCTCTCGTCTGTGCGTAAAGCTAATTCCAGAAAATCCGCACCGGGATCAGATCGAAACGCAAAAATTCCGTTTTCTGCCGTGGTAAAAATCAGCCCACCATCTTCGGATGCAGCCAGATTCAAAGGAGATCTCACGACAAGCATTTCGCCGCCAAGTGAAAGGGAATCAGTCTCGGTCGCTCCCCTGTAAGCGAGAAATGGTGGTGCATTTACGGGCTCCCACCCAAGTGAGGCAGTCGTCACCTGATTCACGCCGGGCCGTATTGAAAGTCGGACATCATAGCTTTGTCCTGCACCAGCTAGCACATATGCTTCTACACGTCCGTTGGCGATGTAACTTCGCTCGCTTTCAGCTATGGCCTGATTGCTGCCATCACCCGGGTAAACAGAAAGAATTGCGGACAGCGGGTTCCCCTCCACAAAAAACCTGTGCCAACCACTCCTCGGCGCACGCCAGTGCCACCAGACAGATTCAGTGCCGACGTTATCTAGTGGATCCCGCGCAGAAACCGTGGCGAATGTAAGGTTGGCCGTGGCGGAACCTCCGGCATTCGAGATTAAGCTGGCACTTGAACGGTCATCATTTTCCGGCGTTGGACCCCAGTGAAAGTTGAATGCCTCGGGTGACTTTACTTCAACTTGAGTGGCCAATTGACCTACTGCGATCCAGTAGCTAGTGTCCCTCTTGGCATCAAAAGCAAAAGCTGTACCGCCTTGTGCGTTTTCCACAAGTTCCAGTTCGGTCAGGGATTCTCCTGTAAAGACGCTCAAGCGCAGGACAGAAGTTCCATCAATGCGCCAGGTAAAACGTCCAGAAGCCGGGGCCCTCCACTGAGCCCAAGCAGTACCGATTCCGCTGGACAATGGCTCTCCTGGTTCGACTGTTAAGCCATGTCCAGCATCGTTGACTGGCAGGACAGCTTTACCCTCTGCCCCCTCGAGCAAGAAGGCATCCTCAAAACGATCAGCATTCTCAAAATAATTGTTGTTATCAGTCGATATCGGTTCCCAGTTGAGAGTAAACCTCCGGCCGGAAGCATCAGCTGACTTTGATGCCACCATGATACGGTAAGTCTCCCCCTGTTGAGCCTCAAAAAATGCCAAATTCTCACCGCCGGGTTGTGAAAGCAGCCTAATATCCTCAATTTGTGTGCCCTGGAATACACCCAGCGACAAATCCCTGTTTGCCGTTTCAAATTTCCATGAGCCATCCTCAGGTGCTGTCCATTCGAACCAGACACTTGCTGCTGCACCACCAATAAACTCTGATCCCTCAAGAGTTGCCCCTTCATTACTGGAATCAATTTGACTCCTTTCACCTTCCAATACCTGGGCGGCACCAAAATTGTCATTTCCAGGTCTGACATCGGCCGCCTCCCACTCAAGAAGAAGAGGCTCCAAATCCCACTCCTCAGTCGCAATGCGCAAGCGGTATTCAGTTTCTGCTTGGGCCGCAAAGCTGATTTCGCTACCCTCTTTATAATCTTTGAGTTCAATATCGACCAGATGATCGCCAGTGAAAAGAGAAAGTTCGGCTTCCTCTGCCTTTCCTGTATCAGCATCTGAGAGTTTGAATCTGAAAAGCCTTTTTGATGGGGCACTCCATTTAAACCATACGGTGCGACTTTTAGCCGAAACCCATGGCTCCCCTGGTTGGCGGGAAGCGGCAGTGAGATCGAGAGACTTTTCTCCCGTAATGCCAGCAATGTTCTCGGGGCTGAAAAAATCGTCATTGAATGAAGGTTCCAGTAAATTAAAAGGCTCACTGTTATTTTGAGAAAGTGTGAAACTTTGACTAGCAGACCTGCTGTTCCAAGAACTGGCGGTTATCTGTATCGCAGTTCCTGTGGAAATATCCTCACGATGGAAGACCAGTTGCACTCGCCCGGGCGTGCCGGAGGCGATTTCGCCTAAAGGGATTGCCTCATTAATTGATGTATCCCAAGTTCCGATTCCCGAATTAGACCACTCCAGACCATCTTCGCGAAGGATGCGAGTTAAGGCTGGCCGATAGGCTTCTCGCAGTCCCCAGCAACGGCCATTAGTCTGACGGCACCCAAAATGCAGTGTGGTGCCCGATGCCACATAGCTGTTGGCATTCACCGTCACATCAAGGGTTATGTACTCACTGTTCTCATTCTCGGAAATATCCTCAATAGACAATTCGAGTTCGGGCTCGGCAGAACCTGTAATAAGCTTCCAGGCGACAGCAGCTGTACTTTCCTCACCATAAGTTTCGACTGGCACAACCTTGATTCGATATCTTCCTGGTTCGGGTTCCTTGACCGATACCCATTCAACATTGTCAATCCTCGAACGGGAAGAATATTCACCACAGGCTTCGGTACTGCAATTGGCTCCCCGATCAAGCCATAAGTCCAAATCATTCAGAACCGATCGCGTCAATGTATCGGCTGGCTGTTCGTCCCAAGTGAGCACTACATGAAGTCGACTGGTACCTCGTGGTACCTCCACATCAATGAACTCATAGTTTTCATTGTCGGGTTCTGAGATTGCACTTCCAATCACCCAGCCTTCAGCCTCATCACTAGACATTAAGCTAGTCCGTCCTGATACCAAACCCAATCCATAAAGACGATTGAACAGTCCAGGACCATTGCTGTTATCAACCGGAAACTGGGCTTCACTCTCCAGAAATGGCTCCGGCCGAATTGCGCTTGCCATCAACCGAGCCCGAGTTAGGGCCGGCTCATTACGAAATTCGGGCCGCGCCTGCATTAACAGTGCCCCAACCCCAGCTACTGAGGGTGCTGCCATACTGGTACCTGAAAAAGTGTTATGTCCAGTAGACGAACCGCCGCCGCGCGCAGATGTCAGATTGACACCTGTTGCCACAACATTGGGTGCCAATCGACCGTCTGCTGTGGGACCATGGCTGCTGAAGCTGGCTATAATTCCTGAGTCATTGACGGCACCAACGGAAAGTGAATTCTTCGCCGTGCCATAGTTGGAGAAACCATGCAGACCATTATTCGATTGTGCAACAACATAGAGCTGGGAGTAGGCATGAACGACAGAATCGAGCTTTCGCTCACCCACTCCCCGACCGGAAAAGCGCAGGCTTGAGGCTGCAAGGCTCATGTTGACTATTAGCGGCTTAACAGCATTCGGGGTCTCATCTTGCCAGACACAAGTAGAGGGATGGGCCAAATAGTCCATCCCGCGCCGGATGTCGTCGCCACTACCGGACCCGCGTGCCGACAGTACCTTACCGAAACGAAGGTGGCTTAGCCCGGGTGCCATCCCGGCCAGCAGGGGATTGGTACGCCCAGCACCTGCGATGGTGCCAAAAACATGGGTGCCATGATTGTCCATGTCCAGCCAAAGATCCCAGTCTTCTTCAGGCACAAAATTTTCACCGCAAATACTGTCGCGTCCATAGTTGATATCCTGATGACTTAGATTCAGTCCGGTATCAAGCACACCTACCGTAATACCTGAACCGGTTTGGCCGGAAAACACCTGAAGGTCTGCATCGTAGGTACGCAAGCTATCAACACCCATGACCGGCACTGCTGATGCATGGTTTGACTGCACCACCGGTACTGGCTCAACCGCCAGCACAAAATCAGCCGCAATCAGCCGCTCCAGCGCCATTGGCGTCATATTGGACGTGTAGATGTGCAAGTCAGCATCATAAGCCCCTGCCACAACTCCAAGATCACTCAGCTTCTCTCGCCATTCACCCGCTGGATCCGGAGCCATTAGGGAAATAAACACAGGCACTGCCTGTTCACTGGATTCAGACCTGACATGCTGCATGAATGCCGCATCTGCTTTTAGCGCAGGAGGTACAGCACCAATGCCTAGCACACCTGGCAGTTCGGCGATGGCTTCAAGTCTTCTTGCTTCAGCTGGGACCATGACTCGAACATACTTGCCGGAACTACCGACAATTTCAGCACTAAGCGGAAGCAACAATCGGTTCAATACCGAAAGGTCAGTGGCTGGCTCTGTACGCAGTACAGCAAAGGTATAATCACGGTCAAAACTCGCAGCTTGACGCAACAATGTTGCGGTCATGGCTGCCGGACGGGATTCCATCCATTCCGGGTTCGGATCAAGTTCGGGTTCGCTGGATAACTGGCGAGGTACTTGCTGCATTAAACCTTGGAACGAACCAAGTGAGTAACCCTCTGGTAGCCAGTCAACACTGGATGCGGACGGGATAGCCATCTGGATGTCAGATTCAGGGATGGCATTGCTAATCGGTACCACGGGCAAGACCGTGGCTTCGGTCCTTTCCCGACTTTCGCGAAGCGTGCGCTGTACTGTACGCTTAAGCACTACCGATTCGCTGTCAGAATCGTTCTTTGTTGTCAGAAAGACCCACGGAAACACAAAGTAAACTGTCAATAACAGCAGCAGAATACCCGACAACGATATAATTGCCGCCGACAGAGTCTTGCCAGAGTTACGGGTCAAGTATTTGGTCCTTAGTTTTGTCCAGGATCAGTTCTATTGTGATCAGCCCGATCAGTGTTACAGCTGGAGGACTGGTTACAGACTGCACAGGCTCGAAGCGTAAGTTAGCGGGTATTACCTAAAAAATTGGGTTTGGTGTCTTTCTCAATTGAGCATACACGAAATGGACAGGTAAAAGATAGAACAATGATCTCAGTATTACTAAATAGCCATAGCAGTTATGGCGCGCTTTAAGCTCTGGGTTTGATTGCCAAGCTCTAGTCTTTATCTTAATCGGACTTCAGAAGCGAATGAGATGTAGTTTTTCAGCCATTCCTTAGCTTTGGATCTGCTTGAACGGCAGCAGTCTAGAGGCATCCTTCTGGTAAGCCAGGATGTGAGGTCGCTCCTCCTCCAAGAAACGTGATATAGCCCCGGCAAATCCTGCATGGGCAATCCAATGATTGGAGCAAGTGATTATCGGCTCAAAGCCGCGCTGAATCTTATGTTCTCCCTGAGCACCAGAATCAAACGACTGATGACCATGGGCAATCGCGTAATCAATACCTTGATAATAGCAGGTTTCGAAATGCAGAAACTGGCGGTCCTCCCGGCAACCCCAATAACGACCAAAAAGTTTTTCACTGTTCTTGAAGAACAGGGCAGCGGCTATAACCTCTCTCTCCTTGACTGCATTGATGAGAAATAATTGATCGGACATGGTCTCTGCCAGTGTTAAGAAAAAGCTGCGTTTGAGATAACCCTGCATGCCGCGGATTAGATAGGTGGTCTGGTAGAACAGGTAAAAATCCTCCCATTGCTGTTCGCTGATTGCTCCGCCCTCGGTACAGATGAAACTGATACCCTGCTCAGTGACCTGATGTCGCTCCTTGCGAATTGACTTTCGCTTGCGTGAGTTGAGATGCTGAAGAAAATCATCAAAGGACTCGTAACCTCTGTTGTACCAGTGAAACTGCGTTGCAATTCGTCCTTGTATCCCAAGTTTCTTTAACTGCTCATGCTCATGCTTTTCGGGAAACAGAACATGCCACGATGACACATTTAGTATTTCCGCCTGTTCCTTTATTTTCTCCACAATGAAAGCGTAGATGGAATGTTGATCCTGTTCCTGCGAAACAAAAAGCCTACGATCTTGGCTTGGGGTAAATGGTGCTGCGGTTACGAGTTTAGGGTAATATTCTTCACCACGACGGTGGTAGGCATTGGCCCAAGACCAGTCAAAAACATACTCGCCCTGACTGTTGGTCTTCAGGTACAGCGGCATTACAGCCACCGGACAAGTTTTCTCGTCTTCACAAAAAACAGCGACGTGATAAGGCTGCCAGCCAGTTCCTGCGGTAGTACAACCAGTACATTCCAACGCATGCAGAAACTCATAGCGCATAAACGGATTGTCAACACCACTTAGTCGATTCCATTGACTTCTGCCTATGGATGCAATGGAATCAAAAAACTGCAGAGAGAGCCTGGTGAGTAACTTCTTCATTCAGTAGGGTTAATGTAAGTCGTGCCATTTTCAGTCGATCATGGTGGGTGCTTCTGAAAGGCTAAAAGATCATGGCAGCATATTTAGTGTCTGCATGAAATCTACAAAAGTGCTGCTATCTTGCTGAAAATCAACTGAAAAAGTCAAACTTTTCGGCTCGAAGATCTTCTAATTTTCCATTGAATCGTCTAA
>JAPORB010000218.1 GCA_026710425.1 Gammaproteobacteria bacterium | reverse complement strand
AAAGAACAAACTTATCAAGACCTTAGGGGTGTTGCACTTCGAACAAAAACGGGGGGAATCAAAATACCCACCGACAGAAACAGCGATCTGACTTACGCTTTCACTTGCTATTTCCTATTGCTGGCCAAATTGGCGATAATTATTACCCTATGACCATTCGATCTGCCCATACCAAGCAGCACTTCCTGCCTGGCAGCCTCAGGGCACTGATTATTGCCTCTGGGTTCTGGGCCCTGAGTCTTAGCCTGACCGTTACCAGCGGGTCGGCTGCTGCCCTGCTCGGCTGCCTCTTTGCCTGCCTGCTCGTTGATGCCTCGTTGTATCGCTCCCCCCTGAACCAGTTGTCCTCAGGTGCATTACTATCAGGATTTCTGTTAGTGGCTGTCGTCGGCGAATTATTGGCACATCTGGTCGTCAGTAGCCCAGCAATGGCTGGCATGATTTCACCTGTCAATGCCTTCAACAGCAGCGAGTTTTTGTCCTGGCTCAGCCTGAGCTTTGCCCTTACCGCCTCCCTGCGGGTACTTGCACATCGAACCGGCTATGGAGCCGTGCTGGAAATTATTTTTGTTGCGGCCGCCTTCACAGTAACCTTGGCTGCCCATCGCAATGGCATGATCCATCGCCCTTTCTTTCTCGGCGATTTTGCCCTAATCCGCGGCATTGACCCGGCCAGTATACTGATGGTGTCCGGCTGCGGTGCCGTACTGGCCCTCGCGGCACTGCTCATGATGGAGGCCAACCCAAAACGTTTACCATACCACTTTGGTGTATTGGCATTGCTATGCCTGTCCCTGATCGGCTACATACAACTCTTTGGTGTTCCCTCACCCAGTATTACCAACGAGATGGGATTGACCGGGCAGCAGGAGGGCACCGATCGAAGTCAACAGGAAAATCCGTTCAGTGACGGGGAAAACACCGGCAACGAGAAAGAAGCTCCAGTGGCCGTTGTTGTGTTTCGTGATGACTATGAGCCATTGAACGGGTCCTATTATTTTCGGGAATCGGCTTATTCAGAATTCAATGGAGCTATGCTTGACTTCACTAACCGGGACGACATGGACAGGGATTTGATTGAAGAGTTTACGGCAGCTGAGGTTGAGACTGAAGTATTGCCTGGTGCCAGGGATCAGCGTGTTGAGGTCAGAACCTCTGTTGGCATGCTGGTGCCTCATCGCAGTCCATTCGGTCTGGCCAGTCCGGTCAGCTATAAAAGTGTTGCTAATCCAAACAAACTCCGCTTCAAGCGTACCTATGATGTTAACTCCCTCGCTCCCGAGTATGACTTTGAGTACCTGCTGGGAAGAGAATTGGGTCGTGAACAATGGTCCGCAGAAGTCTGGCAAGAGTACCTCACCTTACCCGATGATCCCCGATACAGGCAATTGGCAGAATCACTGATCGACAACCTGCGACCGGAATATGCCGAAGATCCTTTTGCTAAAGCATGGGCGATCAAAAATTATCTGGATGAAAACGGTATCTACAGCCTGAAAAACCAACATGCCTATGAAGCTGACCCAGCTGCGTCTTTTTTATTCGGAGACCTCACTGGCTATTGTATGCATTTTTCCTTTGCCGCGACCTACCTGTACCGTAGCCTGGGAATTCCGGCACGTGTTGGGATCGGCTATTCAGTGCCCGCCAGTAACAGAGCAGGTGGCTCGGCATTACTGGTTCAGGCCGTGCATGGTCATGCCTGGCCTGAAATCTATCTAAAGGACATCGGCTGGGTCATTGTGGATCCGGCACCCCAACAAACCTTGGTGGACATGACCACCGACCCGCAGAATGAACTGCAACAGCTGCTTGGCGATATGCTCAGGAATGAAGCATCCTTTGATGATTTTCTGAAGTCACAGGAATCAAATGCTGTCAGCCTGCAAACATTGCTTAACCTGTTCTATGCCCTTGCACTGGCAGTACTAGCTCTCGGCTACGGCATTAAATTCTACCGTTTGGCGATACCACGTTTAAGCCCGTCGGAACGTCAATATCTGTTATGCTATCGGGCTACACTGGACCGTCTCGCTGCGGTCGGTTTGAGCCGTCGTTATGGAGAAAGCAGGGAAGCCTTTGCCGCACGGCTGGCTCAATCTATCCCCTCCCTGTTACCCATAACCAATGCGCATCTGGCCATTGCATTGGGAAAAGTGCAGCAATCAGAGGCAGCTGAAGACTATTGGCAGGGCCTTGAAAAAAACATTCGTCAGGAAATTATCAGCAGCACCGCATTGTGGAAGCAGGTTCTGGCCATTATCAATCCTTTTTCCTGGCTGCTCAGCAGATAGTCTGAAAACAGCCATCTGCAATCCAACTCTGGACAACTGCATGAATATGAATGTATCGGCTCTTGAGGTGAATCAGCAATCCATCTCTGACAGCATAATATCAGCCTCTGATAAAGAGACTCTGGATCAGGCCGTAAGTACGCTAAGAACCTTGGCCGATACAGTCAAGGCCCAGGTGCTAGGCCGCGACGATGTCATTGAGCTGGTTCTGATTGCGCTGGTGGCAGATGGTCATGTGCTACTGGAAGATTTTCCTGGATCCGGCAAGACCACCCTTGCCAAGGCTCTTGGAGAAGCCATCAGCACCGGAGATGAAAAATCAGCTATTGACAGCTCAATAGTTCCCTTTCGGCGTATTCAGTTCACGCCCGACCTTCTGCCATCTGATGTCACTGGTGTTCCAGTGTTTGACAGCAACAGCAATGCCTTTCATTTTCGCCACGGCCCACTGTTTGCCCATGTGGTGCTTGCAGACGAAATCAACCGCACCTCACCCAAGGTTCAATCGGCAATGCTGGAGGCCATGGGTGAAAAACAGGTCACCGTTGACAATGTAACCTATGCGTTGGATTCCCTTTTTTTTGTGATCGCAACCCAGAATCCATTGGATCTGGTTGGCACCTATCCATTACCCGCCCCCCAGCTTGATCGCTTCCTGTTCAAGATCACCATGGAGCACATTGACCGCGAAGCCGAACTGGATGTCCTGAACAGTTATCGGGAAAGACGCGATAACAGCAATCTTCAATCGGTAATGCGCAGTGATGTTCTGAAAGCTCGGCGAATTATCGACCATCAGGTCAGCATCAGCCCAAAAATCAAGGAAACTCTAGTTGATATCTCACGCAATCTGCGCAGCGATGAACGAGTACTGCAAGGCAACTCCACCCGTAGCATGGTATTGCTGCTACCGGCATTGCAGGTAGCGGCAGCACTGGTCGGTCGCAACTATGTAAGTGCCGCTGACATTGAGCGACTGTTGCCCAGGGTGTTGGGTCACCGCATTGAACTTGCTCCCGGTGTCGCCGAGGTGGACAGTATTCTCAATGAGAACATGCGCGTACCCATGGAAGCACTGGCGCGTAGCACACTAAGCTGAGCAGGCTATCGGCTATGAAGGCGATTTTTCGTTGTTTGTATTTAGCTGGCATATATTTTCTTGGCAGTGCTGGAGGCATATTCCCTACTCTGGGTTACGCTCAGGATGACTTGTCTGTCGACCTGAATGAGATTGAAATAGCACAGCATCAGCTGCCCCGTTGCTTTGGCTTTACTGACATATCTGAATTGCAGGCATTGGGAGTCTGCGATGCACTGAATCTCGGTAAGAACGTCAAAGCACGGGAGTTGAGTGAACAGTGGGTTCGGCAAGAGCCTCACTCCCCCGCAGCCCAATATGCGCTGGCCGAGGTGCTGCTTACTGTTGAAGGTAATATGCCGCGGGCTCTGTTCCACCTGAATCAAGCGGAAGACCTCACCCCCTTCAATACCCTGGAAGAAGCCGTTGAATCTGGCATGGTCCAGTGGCACTACCTGACCATCAGTCAATTGAGTCATGTGCATCAACTTATGGGTGACCAGATCAAGTCTCTGGAATATCTGGACCGGCTTGAGGCAATCTATGGACAGGAAGTGGAATCTTTTCGCGGCTGGCCGCTGATCAAAATGAAGCAGTATGAGGCGGCCAAAACCTCAGCCCGGCATGTTCTCGAAACTACGCAGGATGAAAGTGCTCGTTCTCGTGCGTGGAATACCCTTTGTGCGGCCGAACTGGCGAGTCTGGCACCCATCGAAAGCACCAGTGCTTGCGACCGGGCCATCAGCGAAGACGAAGACCTTGCCAATCCGGCGAATGACTACGACACAGTCTATCTTACCAATGCCTCGGAAGTTGCGCTAAGCCTGTTGCAGTTTGACGTAGCCGAATCTTTCCTGGATCGGGCAACCCGCTACCTTAACCCAGACAGCGTGGCTGACCCCTGGATTTATAAACTTTACCTGGCACTTAACCAGGGACGTTTCGATGAAGCCAAGAACTCGCTTGATCGCATGATGGTGTGGTGCCAGCAACAACAGCCGCTAGTGAGTGTAATGAATCGCGCCGAACATTTTCTGGTGAGTGCCAGTTTTCTGATGGTTGCCGGTTACGCCGAGGATGCGGTCAAGCTGACTTTGACAGCCATGAACCAGCCGGACAGGAACGGCTCCTACAGTGCTGATGACGAGCAAAAGGATGCTTTTGCCGCGTTGCTCAATATGGCTGCCACTCGCACCGAACTGGAGATTCAGAATGAATTGAGAGCCACCATGGGCACTCTGACCTCATGGCAACACCGCTGGCACATCGCCGCACTGGGCCTGCAAGCCTGGCGTTCAGAACGCAAAGCTGCCTCCCTTTTTGCCAATTTTGAGGTGCTGCAAAGCAGGTTGCGCCCCTATGCTCCGTTGGATGTCCATATCCCTGAATGGATTGAACCGGAACTGATTAAGATGATGGGAACAGGCGTTGTCTCGGAGGTACTGGAACAAGCCAGAAGCAACGGTGCCTTTCAGCTGAATGAAGGCTATTACCATGCCTACCACACGGAAGTGGCGGCAGTTGATGGCAATGATCTCCAGGTTGTTGCCAGCGGTCAGGCTGCACTCTCAAACCTTCCCGCCGCCGAGGTCATGCTCAGGGCGAGAGTTGCTGCTCAGCTCGGCAAGGCACTTTGGTCTGTTGGAGAGACTACCCAGGCCATGACCATGTATCAGCTGGCCCTGACCCAAGACCCCAGCATTGTCCGCCGCCTCGGACTGAGCCTGCCTGTGGTGGTGACCACGGACAATACTGTGCTGGCGATGAATACAGCCTCCTATCTGGAAAAATCACCCCGCTTTTCCAGCCAGTCCAACGGATTTTTGCTGGAGGTAAGGACCAACCCCGGTCCCTCGATATGTCTCAGAACAATCAACGGAGCAGCCTTGTCGTGTTATACTCTTGGAACTGCAGGGAACGACAATTCTGAAGAGACTCTCGAGATTAACGAAACTGCTGACGGGCTTTCACTGGCACAAAGTCTTGTCAATGGTTTCCATACTAATACCTTCGGCCTCGGTTACGACATTAGCAAGGCACAACGTTCTGCCCTGCTGGGCTCCAGTGTTTATCTGAACGCTCAATCCAATGCCAACCCTCTGCGCAGCAAGGAGGCTTTTCTGGCGCAGTAAGGGTCGAAGTACACCAACCTGGCAGAAGCATTTTGCTGTTCAGGATTCGAAAAGATTGCATTATCCCCTGATTTTAAACGCTTATTGAGTATTAGGTTTTGACCCGACTCGAGACATTACCGAAGCGGCTAATAGTGTTGCTGGCCGCTACCTCTGCCATGGGCCCGGCTGCGATGCAAATCCTGCTGCCGGCCTTACCGGTCATTGCTGAAACCTACAAGGTCAGCAACGACGTGGCACAGCTCACCCTTAGCCTGTCCATGCTGGCCATAGCACTGGGTACACTCTGTTACGGGCCGTTGTCTGACAGGTATGGACGCAAGCCTGTTATGCTGCTGGGCTTGGCAATTACCCTGATCGGCTCACTGCTCTGCTTTTTTGCCGATACCATCAGCCTGCTGATTGTGGGCCGCTTCATTCAGGCTTTTGGCGGGGCCGTCGGATTGGTGCTCGCTCGCGCCATCGTTCGCGATGTATACAGTGCACAGGAATCGGCCAGGGTCATCGCCACACTGGTCATGGTCATGGTAGTTGTTCCAATGATGTCGCCCGCTTTGGGCGGCGAGATGATGCATCAGTTTGGCTGGCAATCCGTGTTTCTTGTCATTGCTGCAAGCTCTGTGTTGATCGGACTGGTGCTTGGGTTGTCATTGCCGGAGACCTTGCATTCTCCAGCTGCATTTGAAGGTATTGGGGCAATGCTGGGTACGTTCAGGCAATTGCTGACTTCCAGGGCCTACTGCAGCTATGCCTTTTGTGTGGGTTTTGTCTCGGTAGTATTTTTCAGTTTCATTGCCGCTGCGCCGGAAATCATGGTGAATGTTCTGGATCGACCAGCTACCGAATATGGGTACTATTTCATCATGATCCCGCTAGGCTTTATCGCTGGCAACTACATGGTTCGCCGTCTGGGAAAACGGAAGGACGCAGACTCAATGATCAGGCTTGGAGGTATCATTGCGATTATCGGCATCGTATTGGCAATCACCCTGCAGTTGCTAGGGTTTGATCAACCCGCTGCATTGTTTGCACCCATTGCTTTGTCAGTGTTTGGGAACGGGATAACTCTGCCTAATGCCCAGGCGTCAGCCATTAACCAGTTTCCAGAGTTTGCAGGCAGTGCGTCGGGATTGAGTGGTTTTATGCAGATGTCAATGTCTGCTGCTGCCGCTCAGCTTGTCGCCTTGATATTCAATGAAACGGTATACCCGCTGTTGCTACTGATGCTGTTAGCCGCCTTGCTATCTTTCATGTGTCGAAAGCTGCGATGATTTTTGAACCTTACTTTTGGAGGTCTGCCCTGTCAGTTACAAGATTTCACCCTCGTGAAAAACCCATTGGCAGGATTCCTTGAGCTGCCAACTCCTCTGGAAAGTCTGGTGCAGGATTCAGCTGCTAGGTGCTTCTGCGTTACCCTTCTGATGAGTCGCAACCGTCTCTCTTTCATGTCTTATCTAAGGCAATCGATTGCAACTGCTCCAGAAAGCCGGAGTAATCCCGTAAACATCTGCAATCAAGCAGCAGCCTGCCGTCATGTACTCTGCCGATGACTGGTCTTGGCAAAGCTCTGAAGGCTTTAGCAAGTGCCACCAGAGCTGCGTCTCTCTTTCCTTTTGCAGCCTGCGGAGTACAGACAATCGCCATGCTGTCCAATAACTCGGTGGGCAAAGAACCGCTACCTATCTGGCTCTTGCATGGTTCGACAGTCACCGTGGCTAACCCGGTCAATGCCTGTCTTACCCCCTCCTCCACCTGTGTTGCCATATATTCAATTTCAGCCAGAGGTCTGGTCAGGTCACTCAAGGCAGGCAACCTTGTCCCGATTCGTTCAGGATCCCGGTAGAGATTAATTACTGCAACGAGTGCCACGAGTGTAATTTTGTCTATGCGCAATGCCCGCTTCAGCGGATTTTTTTTCAGCTGATCAACAAGATCTCGTCTGCCTACAATGATGCCTGCCTGAGGCCCGCCCAACAGCTTGTCGCCACTGAAGGTCACCAGATCTGCACCCCGAAGTAGTTCGCTTGATACCGTGGGTTCTTTCGGCAGGCCAAAGCGAGTAAGATCCACCAGCGTGCCACTGCCTAGATCAGAAACGAATGGGATGCCATGCTGACCAGCAAGTTCGTGCAACGCAGATTCTGGTACAGACTCGGTAAAGCCCCTGATCTCATAATTGCTGGTATGCACTTTCATAATCAGGGCAGTGTTGTCATCAATTGCCGATGCGAAGTCCTTTAGGTGTGTTCTGTTGGTGGTTCCTACTTCCCTCAGTTTACAGCCGGCACTTTGCATGACTTCGGGTATTCTGAAGCTGCCTCCAATCTCCACCAGTTCGCCTCGAGAGATAAGCACCTCGCGCCCGAAGGCGAAGGTACTTAGCACCAGCAGAACCGCTGCCGCATTGTTATTGACCACGGTTGCTGCTTCAGCCCCGCAGATATCACAAATAGCCGCCTCGATGTGAGAATCGCGGTCACCACGTTTGCCACTCGCCAGATCAAACTCCAGATTGATACATTCATTAGCAGCCATTTCCATGGCACTCACCGCTTCAGGAGGAAACCTGGAACGACCAAGATTGGTGTGTATGACTGTCCCAGTAAGGTTAAAAACCGGTCGCAGAGTGCTGGTAAACTCTTGCTCGATCCCGGCGGCGATATCTGCGGCAAGGCATTTATCGAAATTTGGTGAGCGCAGCCTTGCCGCAAAATCCTCATCATCACCTGCAATCTGTTGCCTGGCGATATCGAGCCGAGTCTGGATTGCAGTTTTGACCACTGCCTTGCCCATCTTTTCCAGCAGCCGCACAAGTTCGGCTTGCTGCAACATGGTGTCAACAGAAGGGAGCAATTTATACAGATCCGAAACAACCGTCATATGCCTGTTTACCTTAGCCCTTACTCCTTCCATGGTCGCAAGATAATGAGTAAGGCTGTAATCTAAAGTCTGCACAATGTAAATTGTCCCGCCAGCTTACGCAAGCCAGAATTAGGAGGTATCTTTCAAACTGTGACACAGGAGTTTTAAATTGCTATCAATCCGACACAGTTATACCTTGATAATTGATCATTCAGAGCTATTGGCGTGACAGAATGGTCAACAAAAAATTCACTGCAAAACCATTTTGAGATGAGCAGAGTAATGAAAAGCAAAAAACAGACAGTGCTAGTCGTAAATGCATTCCATCAGGAGACTTTGGACAAGCTGGATTTAATCTATACAACCGAACATCTTTGGAAACTGCCAGCCAGTGAAAAACCTGCACTGATCAAGACATTGAATGGGCGTTGCAGGGCGGCAGCCTCAGCTTCCTGGGAGTGCGATCACTTGACCTACCAGCTCGAGTCTCTGCAGCTTATCGCCGCGTTTGGTGTCGGTGTAGACGGCATCGACTTCAAACAGACCGACAGCCACGGAATCCGCGTAACCAATACGCCCGATGTATTGAATGATGCGGTGGCTGACCTGGCAATGGCACTGCTATTGGCCACTACAAGAGACATGATCAATGCAGACAAATTCGTGCGGCATGATGAATGGCGAGTGGGAGCATTTCCCTTTGGTTCGGGCCTTACCGGTAAAACGCTAGGCATTCTGGGCATGGGCAGGATCGGCGCAGCAATTGCTCGGCGCGCCTTGCCTTTCAATCTGAAGCTGGCCTATCACAACAGATACCCCAAGGATTTTCCCTATCCCTATTTCACTAGCGTGGAAGCACTGGCTGAGGCCTCGGATATTCTGTTATGTGTGCTGCCAGGTGGAGCTGCCACAGAAAATATCGTTAATGCATCGGTCCTGAGCAAGCTTGGCAGCCAGGGTGTTTTCATCAACGTGGGGCGCGGCAGCAGTGTGGATGAAACAGCTCTAGCCGTTGCCTTGGCCAATGGTACCATTAAGGCGGCAGGGCTTGATGTTTATAAGCATGAGCCACATGTGCCGAAGGCACTGCAGACCCTGGATAATGTGGTGCTCATGCCACATATAGGCAGCGCAACCGTTGAAACCAGACTTGCCATGGGAGATCTTGTGTTAAAAAATTTGGAAGCCTATTTTGCCGATCGGCCATTGCTCACAGAGGTCAATGTCATTTGAGTTTCACATCAGCAATTCACTCGAGCATCTGAATAAATAATGGGCACTTTGCGCTTTGCTGTGAACATAGCATAGGTAATGAGTTGCAAGGCAGACACTAAAAACATGGTTTTTGAGAGTTTGAACTTATGGTGAAAGCTGTATTGAGAACTGGGTAAAACTCAATCACTCCGAAGTAACCAGCAATTGCTGGAATACTGCTAATACAGCTTTGCTATCTAACATCAAGACCAGCTGCATGGACTGTAGAATCATCGAACTTTTGTTTACTGATCTTGATCATCATTGATGATGTTGGCGAATAGTCTCAAGAAACTATTTGGCAGAGAATACTAAGTATCAAATCGATAAGTTCTACAACCCAAGAGCACCAAAATCTCTTTTGCTTATCTGACTGTAGTTTTTGCCCGCTTGAAGCCAGTCTTAACAATAGCTAGTCGGCATATGATTCGATTTCAAACTTGTTACAACCTAATTCAACGATGCCATAACCCTATGTTGAATTAAGATAATCCAGATTTCGGGTACCTCAAGTTCAACCAGTTGCATATTTTATAGAGATTCCCAGCAACGTCCCTAAAAAAGGTCTACCAGAAACCACCTTTCAACCTGTAAACCTATATTCAATTAAGACTGAGAGTGATGTAGCTGTCAGCCAATCTGACAAAACCTCCGTTAATTACACGATCATTTGACTTAATTATGATGTAAAATTAAGATAAATTAACTTCCTTTAATTTTACAAAATCATGTGCGAAATTCTTGAATCAGACCTGAAAAAAAGTCTCGCCAGTGATAACCCATGGTGGAATAATGGTTCAGACCCTTTGACAGTCGGTTTGCGCCAACGAGCTTATTTCA
Organism: Gammaproteobacteria bacterium; assembly: GCA_026710425.1. GTDB lineage: Bacteria > Pseudomonadota > Gammaproteobacteria > Pseudomonadales > Pseudohongiellaceae > UBA9145. The sequence continues at coordinate 7,178 of JAPORB010000218.1, read as the reverse complement.
AAGCCTTCAAGACCCTCTCTCTCAACTGGGAGGTGAATCGGTCAGTCATATTGATGGGACCAAGACGCGTTGGTAAAACAGTCATGCTCCATCAATTGATCCAGCATGCTCTGGAAGACGGATTTTCCGCAGACAGCATATTGTTTGCTTCTCTGGATACTCCGTTATATGGCGGCATCGCACCTTATCGACTCGTCGAAATCTTTGAGGAACTGAAACCACATGATCCCCATTCCCGTAGACTCATCATTTTTGATGAGATCCAGTACCTAAAAGGCTGGGAGGTCCATCTCAAAAACTTGACGGACAGGTTCCCCAAAACCCGTTTCATTGCTTCAGGTTCGGCTGCCGCTGCCTTGCGATTAAAAAGTAATGAAAGCGGTGCAGGGCGATTTACCGATTTTTTTCTGCCTTCATTATCTTTTTCTGAGTATCTGAACTTCAAAAATCTGGAAAATGATCTGATTGATCAGGTCGAAACTGGTTCGCAATATTGCTACTCTGCCAAGGATATAGAAAAGCTTAATCATGAGTTCGTTCACTATCTCAACTATGGCAACTACCCGGAAGCGGTACTGAATCAGGCCATCAGAAAAAACCCTTCTCGCTATCTTGGCCGAGACCTTATCGACAGGATATTGTTGCGGGACCTACCGAGTCTTTACGGCATTGAGAACATACAGGAACTGAACAAGCTGTTTACCACTATCGCATATCATTCCGGCAAAGAGTTTAGCCTCAATGGCTTGGCCAGCGGTTCAGGTGTTTCCACGCATACCATAAAGCGATACTTGGAATATCTCGAAGCTGCATTTCTTATAATGAGGATCAATCGAATTGATGATGACGGTACAAGTTTTGTGAGAAATAGGCAATTCAAACTTCATCTGACCAGCCCATCAATGCGAACAGCACTTTTCTCTTCCTTGGAAGGAGAGGACGAGGCAATGGGACATATGACTGAAACAGCGATTTTCAGCCAATGGTCTCATTCGGACATTGCCGGGAAACTGCATTATGCCAAATGGAAAAAGGGTCGCCAATTCAGGGAGGTAGATCTGGTGATCAGAGCATCTTATAGTTGGGGAAGACTGCCAGTTGAGACAACCGAGATTAAATGGTCAGATCGGTTTATTTCACGTCCGGCTGAACTGAAGGGTTTGATTGAGTTTGCTCAAAGAAACTGCATTGCCGACACACCAAAAGTGACAGTTACAAGCAGAACGACATCGGGAAACTCACAGTTCAAGGGTGTGGAGATTGATTTTGTACCCAGTGCGGTTTTCTGCTATAGACTTGGCCGTACTAGAATCAGAAGATTGGAGGCAGAAGTACTCTGACCCCCGCCCCTCTCCGACTCGCAGTTTTGATGCAGTAACACCATCCGCCAGCACTACCATCTGCCGGAGTTAACACTTCCTCTCGGTCACTCCAGGCTCAAAGTCTGCTGTTTCGTCCGCCTTTCGGCCATAGCTTGAGCGAAATGTTCCTCATTGACATAGGTGATCCCGACCCAGGCATGACTCATCTCATCAACACCCCGACGGCCAAAAACCACCCATTGCTCCGGATCAGGGTTGATCGGATTGTTTGCAGTATTGTCGAATAACGAAGTAAATTGCAGCACTGTTCCTGGCGGTAGCAACGGTTTGACATCGTCCTCATACATATAGGCGATTTGCCAATTGTGGTTATATTTGTTGACCTGACTGAGGACCTCTCGCTGGCCATCAGGATAAATCGCCTCCATAGTCATTACTTTGCCGCGCATATGTAGATGTGGTCGGAAACTATGAATAATCGCCGGTTCCTCAAGCATATGTGTTCCCTGCAAAACCTGATAACCATGGGGAGGAATGACGATGTCCTGCCCCCGGGCCATGCCGTTGCGTCCATCCACACGAAAGAGAACCTCGCCAACGGTTTCCAGCTCCGGTTCTACACCTTCTGGATAGAACCAGAGTCCAACTTCCACGATATCAGCAGGTGCCTCCACGCCAATAGGAAAGTAATGCAGGTTCCAGGCAACAGTTCCCTTAGACGGAACACGCATACCGGTGCCTTCGGGATATACTTCCCAAGACTTGCCCACACCATAGCGCGCCAGTGCCACTTGACGATCTTCCCCTTCGGGGATCAGCACGGCATGGCCGTGATGCACAACCTTCTTGCCCAGCGGAAATGAGGGCTTGAACTCGGCAGCCCGCAGCCAGCGCTCTTTGTCCAATCCGGTAAATTCGATCCGGGGCTCCCACCACTGATCCTGACCGTTGGCAATGACATTATAGGGCTTTGATTTAACAATCACATCAGGCGGACCCAGCTGCCCGGCCAGCTGCCATTCCCCACCCGCCGTCAATTCGACTGGTGGCGGCATATCTGCGGGATCACCTTCCGGAGCACCAGCATCTACCCATGCCGCAATCATTTCAATCTGAGCATCACTGAGAGAGGCATCATTTTTGAACGATTGAATGCCGATATCAGGGTCAACATGCCATGGTGGCATGATGCGCTTACTGGTACGATCTTTAATCAGATAGGCGAACGGCAAGACTTGACGATAGTCGGTCAATGCCATGGGCCCAATACCTTCAGGGTTGTGGCAAGTGACGCACTTCTCGTTAAGGATCGGTGCGATATCATGGGTGTAGGTTGGACTTTCCTGTGCCATGGCGATGCCGAAAGGGCCGAAGACCATAGCAATCAGTAGGGCAAGGCAGGTGTCGCAAAACGTTTTATTTTTCATGATGCGCTCCGGTCAGCTGTTATTGATGCGGGGTTCATTCCCCGACTGTAACATAAAAATAGGCGTTGGTGTGGCAGCAATAGAACTCGAAGGCGGCGATATCGTCGATGGTCTGCATGCGAATGACATACTCACCTGCCTCGCTGAAGTTCACCCGTACCGTGGCAGGCCCGGAATCATGCTCAAACTCGTACTCTCGTTGGTCAAATTCAACGCTGCCGTTACCGCTATGGTGTGCCCATCCAACCCAGATATTCGGCTCCGCATGTTCAATCCAAGCTCTCAGTTCGAGCGGCTCGTTAACTTTAGCGCGTAGATTGCGCTGGTGAATGCCTCGCCTTCCGCGTATCGCTTCACCGCCTTCCTCAACTGCCACCAGTGGTGCTATATCGCCACGACCTCCAGAAGCTGGCTCGTCCATGATGTAGGCTGGAAGAAGTTTACCGGGGACTTCCAATGACTGGCCGTTGCTTGTCAACCGCCAGACTATGCGGTCATTGCGGCTGAAGTCTGCCGACACATCAATGCTAAATGCACAAAAAACATGCCGGTAAGCGGGAGGTAATGGATCAAAATGCGTCGGCACAAGTGCCTCAGGAAAGCGTTCGTCGAACTCATTCAATTCGCCTCTGGGCAGATCGAAAGATTGTTCTGTATTAAGTGTAAAATAGCTAAAACAAAGGGTGTGGGTGCCGTCGGGGTTGGTGAACCATCCGTCATAGAGCGGTATCAGTGGCTGCCCCGAAGGCCGCACAAGATCGGCAGACCAGACCTGATTTTGCAGTTGAATCTGCTGTGCCCAGACAGGCCAGGCAAACAGGTAGCAACTAAGCGTGGCGAATAACATTACATAACGCATGCGCCTTCCCTCTTTGAAATTCTCACTTTCATAGTCAATTGAACCGTGCTACCCATGACAGTTGGCCTGGGAGTTGATCCATCTAAGTATGTCATAGCAGTTATCTTCGCAGTAATACTGACAGAAATTAATATTAGATGCTCGGACCTCTGTATAAAACCAACGTTACTCAATTTACTTATAATTAGTTGACTAATTTAAATATTATCTTTTAGTCCATTAGTGTGAAGTTTTACAATTCAGAGGAGCAAGATTCAACATGCTGAAGATCCTCTCGCAAGGTAGCAACACAATTTAATCACTTATTCGTGTTATACCCTCTCACTGATGCCCCTAAAAAGTTGAACCTTGCTCATGCGAATAATCAAGAAAGATCAATACCTGCTTTTCCTCAAAAGTCGTAAACCAGTCGACCGAAAATCATCCGACCTAGCGGATCCTGCAACTCACCAATTACTCCGGCAAAGAGCGGGGTGCGCTGAGCCTCGCGGTCAAATACATTTCGCGAACCCAGAGTAAGCATTATATCGCGGTTGAATAGCTCCCAACCGCGGTAGGTATAAGCAATGTCCATATCAGTCCAGGCAAATATACCTGTATCACGGATACCGTCAGGATGGTAAGTGTTAGCCCAGCTATTCATGAAAGTGAACAGCGGCCCATCGTAGGTGATGCTATCCACATAGCGTACCGTTGATATCAAGCTGTGATCGCCATTAAACCAGCCGATTCGCAGGTTTGCCTTTATTTTTGGCAATGCCGGCGCAGTGCCAGTATTAAGGTTGGAGTTACCCGCACCCTCCCTTACTGGCTCGCTGGGGTTGGCCTGGTATAAAAATTCATCAATGTAGGTAGCCTGTAGGTTGAGCCTAAAGTCTCCGATCCGGTCAATAGCGAAGCGGTAACTGCCTTGAATGTCCCAAGCAGAAACCTTCACCGTTTCAGCGTTACTACTGCCGCTATTAACTTGTCGAATTGACGCAATGTCATTGGGGTCGCGCTGGATCCGAGGGTCCGACTGACCACTTGCAATCCAGGAAATGACCTGATCTTCACTGGGCTTCTGGTCTCCCTCGCCACTACCAGTAAAGCCCGACCAGGCCCTGAAATTTGCAAAATCCACATCAACGATCTGCTGAGCTGTGAGAAAGAAAATTCGGTTTTGAAAATCAGTTTCATTCCAGGTTGCATGAAATTCAAAATTATCCAAGAGTAAATCAAAACCCAGTTGGACCGATTCTGACGTCTCGTTGCGTAAATCGGAATTGCCTCCCGCACATATCGTGCCGAAAGAATCGAAAGTCGTAAACCGATCCGATATCGATTGTAAACCGCATGTCACCGGATCATACAATTGCTGCAGTGTGGGAGCAATAAAGGCATCGCCCTGAGTGGCACGCAAGGTCAACCAATTTACTGGAGAGTAAATGACACCATACTTAGGATCTGTTGAAACCTGGCCAGTGCTGAATTCCTCACGCCGCACCGCAAGTTCGAGTTCCAGTTGTTCGAGTACCGGCACGGCAAACTCTACGAACCAGGCATCGACTGTGCGATTGCCGAAAGTCTCTCGGGCGGGATTTAACGCACCAATCCAAGGTGTACCTGCTTGCAGTACATAATGGGGAGTATTGGTGTACTCATCATTACGTCGCTGATAACCAAATGCAGCACCAACTGGACCGCCCGGCAATTCAAAGCTGCCAAGAGGCACTTCACCATTAAACACTACATCAATAAGATCCAGGGTATCCTCTACCTTTTCTGTTCCCACGGCATAGACTGCATCAAAAACATGAGATGGAGTTGCCACCGCTGGGTCTACCACAAAAAATGGGTTGTAGCATGAATTGCGGTCATTTATAACATCACAATTTAATCCCTGCTGAATCGCTGCAAAGTTATACACCGCGGTATTGGTATATTCGTAATGCCGATAATTGTAAGTGTAGGAGGCGAATCCTTCCCAGCTCTCGGTGAATGGCAGGCTAAAGTCTGCCTGGATACTCCAGCGACCGATATGGTCGAGGTTGTCGCGTAAATTATCGCCGTCAGCACTGAGATAATTTTGTCGAACTCCCGCCCCGGCCAATCCCATGGTTTTATTGATGGGGCGGAAAGTACGAGGAATTACATCCTCGAAAAGTGGAACTCCCGTATCCAAGCCACCATTGGCGGTTAAAATTGCATCAGGCAAGCCATCTTGGTTTAGATCCTTGTTTGGGTCACGGTCAGGTATACCATCGGCATTAAAATCTACAGCATAAAGCGGCTGGCCATCAGCATTGACAGCGCGGAATGGATTGCCAGGCAGCTCCCCGCGTATTGGGTCAAGCAAGGCCACTTTCTCCTGCCCTCCTGAACTAGCAGTGGAATTGAATGAGCGTTCTGCCAGTCGTGCCCAGAACCCTTGAAAGGACAGGCTAAAATTTTCACTGTACTCCCAAGTTGCGTTTCCGAAGTATGATGTATTTTCGAAGGGATCCCGATAGCTGCGCGTGTCGCCATAATCAAAGCGACAGCGGACACCATTGTTGGTGAGAAAGCCATACGGACTAGCCACCTTACCCGCCTCATAGCCTTCGCGTTCTGTGCCACAATTCGGATCGGGTCTTTCGACATAGCGACCACCAGTGTATTCACCATCGGTACCGCGTGGTGGCACCGTCCAGCGGCCTGGCGCATTAGATGACTGAGCTAGGCCGGATTGTGCGAGCAAAGGCCTTTCATCCCAGCCAAGTCGACTTGCTGATCGCATCTGTGCTGCTAATACCACATCGAGATTACCTGTTCTTCCGCCCCATAGTACCTGTACTGAATGTTCATCAAAATCTCCTCGGCTATCCCCCTCGGCATAGGATTCAATTCGTAAACCATCGTACGAGGAATAGGGCACGAAATTGACTACACCAGCCACTGCCTCATTACCATAAAGAGCAGCAGCACCATCAGCAACGATATCTATACGCTGCAAGGCGATGGTCGGAATCAATGCATTTACATTCTGATTCACAAGTCGCTTGCCATCTAGTAATGTGAGGGTAGAGCGGGGTCCCAGACCCCGCAGGTCTATGGACGAAGAACGCGAATCAGTACCCTGAATTGTATTGGTGATAGCCGAACTTGAGCCATTCACGAAAGAAAGGTTCTGCATAACTTCGGCCATGTTCATGGTGCCCTCTGCCTCAAGGTCTGTGGCAGAGATTTGGGTAATCTGGGAAGCCCGAGTGAGTCCTTCACTACGACGGATATAGGAGCCAGTGACGCGAACTTCTTCAATTTGTTCCTGCTGCGCTAGGGAAGTGACCGGTACTGGCCACAGCAACAGTGCGACTACGATTGATGAAAAAGGTTTTGATAGCGGTTGTCCGATTAACATAACATCCCCTCCAACTGTCAGGTCGACTCTCACATAAGGATATGGCGTTTTTTGGCACTTTGAGAAAGAGCCTAACAGGAATTTAAACCTATTCCAATAATGCATGAACTCCAAGCGAAGACGCAACCTTGGCAGAAAGGCTGCTGCGAGTGGGCATTTTTCAGCGGTATAAAGGGATATTTGGAAATACC
>JAPORB010000083.1 GCA_026710425.1 Gammaproteobacteria bacterium | reverse complement strand
TAGGTGACTGTTAATCACTTGGTTCCTGGTTCGAGTCCAGGTTGGGCAGCCATTTCCCTCCCCTCGCTAATGATGGTCAGTTCAAAATGTTCTGACATTTGCTTCCAACAGGTGGATTATCTCAACCCATGAGGACTGGTTAGCAATTGAGCTTTCAGCCTGTGACTGTACCCCCATCTGCACTTCTATGCCAAAACTAACATATCTTGATTCAGGAGCATTCCAATGCGTGCAATTCTTTTCTCAGCTGTATTTGCTATACTCTCCACCATGGCACTAGCCCAAGACAATCCGGTGGTGATGATGGAAACCAGCAAAGGTAACATCACCATAGAGCTGTGGCCAGAAAAGGCTCCCGCAACTGTGGAGAATTTTCTTCGCTACACTGAGAATAATCTCTACGATGGACTAATCTTCCATCGGGTCATTTCAGGCTTCATGATCCAGGGCGGTGGCTTTAATGGGGACATGGTTCAAGTGTCCACCTATGACCCCATCAAAAATGAGGCAACGGCTGAAAGTCCCAACAATCGCGGCACCATCGCCATGGCTCGCACCAATGTGGTGGACAGTGCCACCAGTCAGTTCTTTATCAACCTAGTGAATAATGATTTCCTCAATCATCAGAATGAGACACCTAGCGGGTTCGGTTATGCGGTATTCGGTGAAGTGATCGAAGGCATGGAGGTAGTGGATGACATTGCTATGGTCCCGACCGGGCGCTCCGGCTCCTACAGCGATGTGCCAACTGAACCGGTAGTCATCACTTCAGTGCGGCGCAAATAGTAAAGCCCGCTTCAGTATTTCATAAGCTCAAATTCAAAATTTTTTCAGTCCTTGAAAAGCGGTGTTACCTTGTCTGCATCAGTTTGTTGTAGCAACGGATAATCATGATACCCCGCATTCTCCGACTGGTTAGGAGTGGCACTGATGTCCCATAATGGATCACTCAATTCCTTGTTCGGTTCAAAACCGTCCACAGCCTCCAGCAATATTCTTTTGATTGTCGGCAGGTCAATCTTCTGACAGGCATCTTCCAGCTTGGATAACAGTCCCTGCAATGCCTGCCAGTCAAGGGTGGCTTCCTCGGCACGCAAGATCTTGGTATGCTCCGTTCCGGTTACAGACTCGCCAATAAGTAATTCCTCATACAGCTTTTCACCTGGTCGCAGACCTGTGTACTCAATGGCAATATCACCACTAAAGGAGTTCTCATCCCTGACACCGTATCCCATAAGATGAATCATCTTCCTGGCCAGATCAACAATCCGTATCGGTTCATGCATATCCAACACGAACACATCACCTCCGGTGGCCATTGAACCTGCCTGCAGCACCAGTTGAGCCGCTTCCTGTACAGTCATAAAATAACGCGAAACCTCTGGATGAGTTACCGTCACTGGACCACCAGTGCTGATTTGCTGGCGGAACAGTGGTACCACCGAACCCGAAGATCCAAGAACATTGCCGAAACGAACAATACTGAAGCGGGTACGGCTGCCTCGCTTGGCCATGGCCTGCAGGACTTGCTCGGCCAGACGCTTGGTAGCCCCCATATAATTGGTTGGGCGCACTGCCTTGTCGGTGGAGATAAAAACAAAATTTTTCACCTGAAGGGATTCTGCCGCTTGCGCCGAAATCAGTGTGCCAAAAACATTGTTCTGTGCCCCTTCGACAATATTCTTTTCCACCATGGGAACCTGTTTGTAGGCGGCCACATGATAGACCGTATCTACAGCGAAACTCTTGATGGCATTCTCCATATATACCCGATTACACACAGTACCTAGCAAAGCCACGATTTCGACAGCATCTCCATTTTCAATGGCTTTAAGGTTCTCTTTCAGCTCAGCTTCCACCTCATATAAGCCAAATTCGAAAGAATCCAGTAGCACTAGGCGAACAGGATTGCTGGTTATTATCTGGCGACACAACTCCGAACCAATACTGCCACCCGCACCAGTCACCATCACTGACTGCCCGCTGATACATGCACCAAGCAGTTCTGGATTAGGTGGTACGATATTGCGACCGAGAAGATCTTCGATATCAATATCACGAATTTCATCAACCCCCACCTTACCGACAACCATGTCAAACAGGTCAGGTACAGTCCTGACTCGTACCGGCAAATGTTCCAGCCGATTCAGAATTTCTTTCCTTTCAGTATGAGTTGCAGAGGGAACCGCCAGTAATATCTGACGCACGGAATAGGTCTCAATAAGTTCAGACAGTGAGTTCGGGCTGAAAACACGAATCCCATGCACAGTGCTGCCAATCATTTCCTGGCTGTCATCGACGAAGGCTACGGGCAGGTACTGTTCGCCATTCTGCAGGGCCACTACTAACTGCATGCCAGAACTGCCGGCTCCATAAATTATCACTGGTTGCTTGGGGCGAAAATTCTGGATTAATGCTAGCAGCAGTACTTTGGCCACAAATCGGCTGCCACCGATAAACAGCAAGGAAATCATCCAAAAGATAGGAAAGACTGAAAGATCAGCCCCAACCGAACTCTGGGCAAAATAGTAGGCTGCCGCCAATAAACAGGTGGCAAAAGTAACACCCTGCAAAGTCAGGAAAACAGCCTGCAAGCCCATATAAAGAACCAGCACCCTATACAAGCCGATACGGATGAAAAACAGGATGCTCAGAGTGGTGGCCAAGGCCAGATACAGATAGAAACGCTGACCCAGTGCGGACAAATCTTTTCCCAATAACAGGAAAGAGAAGACCAATGCCATCACTACCATGAGGGCATCAGCCGAAATCATCAGCAACTGTTTAATCGGGCGGGTTAGAGGAATGTTGTTAGGTAGCAACATGATTTGGGTCATTCCAATCGGGTGAGCTTTTACACACAGTCCTTGAGCTGGTAATCGGTTTTCACTCAGAAGTGTCGAGACCGGGTTATGGTGCGGCCATCTCAGATTGTGATGCCTCAGTACCAGCCCCAATCAGATAAGCACTGAATGCTAGCGGTAACAATGCAATCATGCAGATTATCAACCCTCCATCCTGCCATTGAGTTGACCACCAAGCCAGTGGTGCCAGCCACATGCAGTTTACCACAATCAGGATCATTGCGACCTTGGAATGACTGTTAAACCGCCGGGCCAAGTGTTGATAGGCATGACTGGAATGTCCCTCATACCAACGCTGACCTCTGAAAGATCTACGAAACAGGGTTAGCATAGTATCGGAAACAAACAAACCCAAAAGTATTAACCAGGTCCACAAAGTCATCACACCAGATTGCATGCTCAGTAAGGCAAGCAAACCTAGAATAAAACCGCAGAAACCACTGCCAACATCTCCCATGAACACTTTAGCTGGTGCCCAGTTCCACACCAGAAAACCCACCCCAGACGACATCAGGGTTGCCGTCATTAGCACCTCAAGACTGGCATCGGCATTCAGACTAAGTAGCAGCACTGCAAGGGTTACGTAAACCAGTTCTGTGGCTGCAAGTCCATCGGTTCCATCCATAAAATTGTAAAGATTCAGCAACCAAACTAAAGCAAATAGGGCCAATATTGTTAGAATCCAGGGTTGATTCAATTGCCATCCCATTAGATTGATCGGTGCCACTTCATCAAGCCAAAACAAGGTCCACCCCGCTGCCAAGAACTGCAGAGTAAGACGTACTAGCACCGGTAGCTCACGAAGATCATCCAGCAAACCCGCCAGTGCCACCAAAATAGCACCGTACAATGCCAGATAGGTACCCCCGGTCATCAAGCCGACCCACCAGGCATAGCTTGAAACAGCAACAAACGGAATTAGCAGAGCCAGTCCGCCACCCACAGGAGTCGGTACCCGGTGGGCCGAATGCGGTTTTGGCACAGCAAGAACCTTCCTTTTCAGGGCCCAATAGCGCAGGCTTCCTGTAAACAGCACAGCAAACAGAAATACTCCGGCCTGCAGCAGAATCAGAGACATTTTTCAGGTCTAAGTCCAAACCAGTTATGGAATTATGTCAATTTAAACCTTTTTTCAGCGTTGATCCTGTTTCTGCAAAGATGTGCGCTGTCAGGATACCAGCCAAAATTTGCTGCCAGCGGCTCAATTCGTCGAGCTAGCCGGATGTTGCCGTAATAAAGTCCTGCAAGGCTTGCCGAGGAGAAGACGCACGGGTAATCGGCCGCCCCACAACCAAAAAGTCACTGCCATTGGCCATAGCCTCGGCAGGACCGGTAACCCGTCTTTGATCGCCACTGGCATCCTCTGGTCGCCGAATACCGGGTGTGACCAGTAGGAAATCCTGTCCTGTCTCATGTCGAAGAAAGGCAGTCTCGGTAGCTGAACAAACCACCCCGTCAAGTCTTGCTTTCCTGGCAAGATCTGCCAATCGTAGCACCTGATCCTGTGGCTCACAATTTAGGCCTATGGCAACCAAATCCTGCTTTACTAGGCTGGTCAATACCGTAACAGCAATCAGCAACGGACGCTCCTCACCTACTCGCTCTAGCGACTGACGGGCCTGTTCCATCATGCCCAGGCCGCCTGATGCATGAAGGTTGATCATCCACACCCCAAGGTCGGCTGCTCGCATGACGGCAGCAGATACTGTGTTGGGAATGTCGTGAAACTTCAAATCAAGAAATACATCAAACCCCTCTTTTACTACCCGGTGCACAAACTGCGGCCCACAGGCAGTAAACAGTTCCTTACCTATCTTCACCCGACACAATCCAGGGTCCACCTGCTCCAGCAAGGACAGTGCGGCCTGCTCAGTGTCAAAATCCAGAGCAATGATGATGGGTTTTTTCAAAGGTAAGGCTCTTTGGAATACTGGTCGTCAAGATTTTTCTTCAGAAACAGGACAAATCTTGTCCCAGTTAAGACAACTGGGACAAAGCCAATACAATTTTCTGGACTCATACCCACAATGATTGCACTGATAACGGTACTTTTTCTCCAGTAAAGCAGCAAGTTGCTCTCTGACTCGTGACAGATCGTCACCCACTGTCCCGTCAGTCCTAGTTATGTGCAGATCAAGCAGAGACACCATGCACTGCAAGGAGGGGTGCTTCTGGAAATGCGCCTCTAAAAATTGCATGGATTCCTCATCACCATGCTTAAGCTGGACAAGGCGAGCCAGATGCTGAATCACGATGGCATCCGGCGTATTAATCAACTGCTCTGTCAGCAGTGTCTCTAGTTCCTCGCTCTGGGTATTTTTTTCAAACCATTCATTCCAGAGCTCAAGAACAGAGGCACTGAATACTGGATAGTTTCGAAGTATTCTCAGCAACTCTTTAATAGCAGCCCGCGAATTGCCAAGCTGTTGTTCCAGTTTTGCCAGGATCAGAGAGCTGCGAACATGTTTGCGGTCAAAGGTAAAAGCACGCCGAATCTGTTCCTGAGCACGCCTCATTTGTTGTTGCTTCAACAGAGACTCCGCTAGTTCACAGCAATAATGGGCCGCAATGGAACGCAGTTCACTATCCATTCCGTGCTGCTGTCCCACCAAAAGTTGCTGGATGTAATCAAGGGCTTTTTCCCATTCCTTCTCAGTCTGGTAGATTTTGACCAGCTGCTTCAATGCTTTTGGACGTACCTCACCAGAATCCTTACTGTCTTGAAGTATTTCTTTCAACAAACGTTCTGCCCGATCCAGTAATCCGGCAGTAATATAATCAAGTGCCAGTTCCAGACGCGTTGAGTCAAACAGAGATTTATCCTGTCCTTGACGGGCGAGCAGCGTTTGGTGAACCTTGATTGCTCTGTCCACCTTGCCGCGACGACGAAGCAATGCACCTAGTGCAAGATGAGTCTCAACAGATTCATTATTGATTTCCAGTGCTTTGATGAAAGTGTCAATGGCCTCATCCGGCTCATCGTTCAACAAGTAATTCAGACCCACGAAATAATCATGAAAGATGTCTTCGGTATTGCGTGAAATGACAACGCTCTTGGAGCGAAAACGCAATCGCCCCAAGAACCAACCCGCCATGATGGCCAGCAGCAACAACAGGTAGATCAGCAAATTGTCCATAACTCAGAAGGTAAGTGAACCCGCAGGCGAGACATTTCCTCAACGATAACCCAAAATCTGTGCCGAGGAGAATATTGGCGGAGAATACATGCTGTTAGCTGCCAAACAGTTTTGGCATCGGTTGGCGCAAACTTTATGTGCTGCTTGTACCTTCCATTCTCAGCAGGCAGTTCGGCTGGTCAGAAGCACTGCAAAAACAGATATGCCAATAAAACTTGTGTCAATTCGACTATTACCCTACTCCAAGTCCTTCAAAGTGATCGACCGCAACTGGTTTACTTCCATTTGGGTCTCATCCAGCTTACTCTTCAGTCTGCTGATTTCCCGACGAGACCGCAGTTGCTTTACCAGCCCCAGTCCCATAAACAATCCAATAGCACCTCCAGCCACAAAGGCACCGATTATCCAAACCGAAACTGGCAATGGGGTAAATTCGACATTTCCCAGCGAGATCACCACTTCCGTATCATTAAAATAGGAAAAGCTAATGCTGGCAACAAAGACCAGTACCAGAAACAGTCCAGAAAAAAAACTGCTGAGCTTTCGCATGTGGGTTGAGTGAGTTGTTTCCGTCCTGCGTTGTAAAGCATACCGAAAAAAACGGCATTAGCTGTTGAGCCATGCCGTTAGTCAATAAGCAGTCTGGGGTGGAATAAAGCTGATTAACAAAGCAGTCCCTGGAGTGACCAAGCCTTCTACTCCGGTTCATCCCAAAATGTCGACTGCCCTCGCGACCTGCCCATGTCAACCCGCTCACGCAACTCCTTGCCTGGTTTGAAGTGGGGTATGGATTTGCCATCTAGTACTACCGAATCACCTGTTTTTGGATTTCGCCCTATTCGCGGGACACGATAGTGCAAACAAAAGCTACCAAAACCCCTCAGTTCAATACGCCGCCCATCGGCCAATACCTCTGACATATAGTCCAAAATGGACTTGACCGCCAACTCAACATCCTTGGGTGAGAGTTGGGTTTGTTGACTGGCGATGCGTTCAATCAGTTCAGCCCTTGTCATTATTATCCCCTGTACCTGTTTTCGCCCTATGCTGATGTATCTCTGTAATGGCAAATTTCCATTGAAAATGCGAGCAAAATCAACTCTTGTCCATTTGCGCCTTGATCAGATCTCCTATTGTGCCCGGAGAGACCTCAGCAGCTTCCTGGCTCTTGTGATCAAGTAATGCAGCTTTCTCATCCCCGATTTCAATGGCTTTGACAGACACACTGATAACCCGATTCTTTCGATCAATGCTAATGATCTTAACATCAAGTTTGTCGCCTTCCTTGAGTGCATTGCGGGCATCCTCCACCTTGTCACGGCTGATTTCAGAGGCGCGCAGAACGGCTTCCACTCCTTCCTCCAGAATAATGACCGCTGATTTTGCACTTAACTCGCCAACTGTTCCGTTGACAATACTGCCCTTTTCAAACTTGCTTGAATAGCTTATAAATGGATCGTCAGAAAGTTGCTTGATACCTAGGGATATACGTTCACGCTCGGAATCAATGGCCAGAATGACCGTCTCTATCTCCTCACCCTTGTTGTAATTGAGAATAGCCTCCTCGCCGAGAACATCCCAGGAAATGTCTGACATGTGAACCAGCCCGTCAATATTACCGTCAAGACCGATGAAAATTCCAAAATCCGTGACTGATTTGATGGTACCTGAGATCTTGTCACCTTTCTTGTAGTTCTCAGCAAAGCCGTCCCAAGGATTTTGAAAACATTGTTTGATACCTAGGGAAATACGCCGTCGTTCTTCATCGATGTCCAGAATCATGACCTCAATTTCTTGACCCTGTTGCACCACTTTGCTGGGATGGATATTCCGGTTAGTCCAGTCCATCTCAGAAACGTGCACCAAACCTTCAACTCCCTCTTCCAGCTCAGCAAAACAACCATACTCGGTTAGGTTGGTGACTACCGCTTTCAGCTTGGTATTTTCCGGATAGCGCTGCTTAATGGCCACCCAAGGATCTTCACCCAGTTGCTTAAGCCCCAATGACACCCGATTACGATCGCGTTCAAATTTAAGAACCTTGACTTCAATCTCATCACCAATGTTGACAATTTCACTTGGGTGCCGGATTCGTTTCCAGGACATATCGGTGATATGCAGTAAACCATCAACCCCGCCCAAATCCACAAACGCACCATACTCGGTAAGATTCTTGACGATACCCTTGAGAGACATGCCTTCTTGCAGCCTTTCCAGCAGCGCATCGCGTTCTTCCGAACTCACTGACTCAAGCACTGCGCGACGAGAAATCACCACGTTATTGCGCTTGCGATCCAGCTTAATCAGGCGGAATTCCAGTTCCTGACCTTCCAGATGAAGCGTGTCTCGAACCGGTCGCACATCCACCAGCGATCCCGGCAGGAAGGCGCGAATTGTGTTCAGATCAACCGTAAATCCACCCTTCACCTTGCCGTTGATTACTCCCTTAACAATGTCATTTTTCTCAAAAGCCGTCTCCAGAACCATCCAAGATTCGGCACGCTTGGCCTTTTCTCTGGAAAGTCGGGTTTCACCAAAACCGTCTTCCACGGTCTCCAGTGCAACCTTGACTTCGTCTCCGACTTGCAAGGACAAATTACCCTGATCGTCAAGAAATTGATTGCGCGGGATGACACCTTCAGATTTAAGCCCGGCATGGATCGTGACCCAGTCGGTATCAATATCAATAACTGTGCCAGTAACGATTGCACCCGGAGTCATATCGATTTCATTGAGGCTCTGTTCAAACAGATCTGCAAAACTTTCACTCATTAAATAATCCAGTAATTTCAGTTAGTTATGACACAGTATATTTGCTGACAATGCATGCTTGATGCCTGCTACTGCGTCTTTATCCCATGATCCAGCACTCATGAGCCATTTGAGTTCGGATTCTGACTTGAGCCTGCTGGTGTCACAAGTCAAATCCACGTTCAATCTACAGGGCTGATCCTGTTGTCAAGGACTACTCCTTTTCCTTTGCCTGCGTCCGGTCTTATTTAGCTCTGGCTGGTAGCTTGAGCGAACGTTTGCCGATTGGCAAACTGCGCCACTCTAGCCGGATGTTATGCCAAAATTCTGATCTTGCTACCAGATCCGATGACCAAACCGACGCTGCTATCACAGGGCATTTCTTACCAATTGCATAACTTGACTGGCCACCTCTGACTCAGCAAGATCGGTGGTGTCAAGGACAAAAGCATCGGCCGCCGGTATCATTGGTGAAGCCTTTCGCTCGCTGTCCCGTGCATCACGCTCGCTCAGTTCCTGCAGTAGAATTGACATCTTAGCATCAATACCCTTATCTATCAACTGCTTATATCGCCTCTGAGCCCTTTCTTCCAGACTGGCTGTCAAAAAGATTTTCAGCACTGCATCTCTAAAAACCACGGTACCCATGTCCCTGCCGTCCGCTACCAGTCCAGGCGGTTTGCGAAAGTCAAGCTGACGCTCCAGTAAGGCACTGCGAGCCTCAGGTATAGCTCCAACCCGGGATGCCATGTTGCTACCCTCCTCGGTGCGTATTTGCAAGGAAACATCTTCGCCATCAAGCAATACCGTGCCTAACTTGGCAGAACTAAAACTTATGTTAAGTCCCTTGGCAAGCCCAGCAACAGCCTGACCATTATCAAGACCGATTCCCGCCTTCAGGACCGCAATTCCTAGCAGGCGATACAACACACCGCTGTCAAGCAGATGAAAATTAAGTACCTGTGCCACTCTGGCAGCCACGGTACCCTTACCAGTACCCGATGGACCGTCAACCGCAATGACCGGTACTGTTTTAGTTTTCACCTGTCGTACCGCACTATCAACTTCAATCCGAGCTTCCGGGCAGTCTCGACAAATCCGGGAAATGAAGTGGCCACTTTACTTGCATTGAGAATCTCTATGGGACCGTCTGCTCGCAAACCGGCAACGGCAAAGGCCATAGCAATACGATGGTCCCCTAAACTGTCCACCTTACCGCAATGTAGAGGGCCTCCCCTGATCCTTATCCCATCCTCCCAGGTTTCCAACTCAATGCCCAATGCAGCCAACCCTGTAGCCATGGCCTCTATTCGATCACTTTCCTTGACTCTCAGCTCGGCAGCATCTCGCAGCAAAGTCTCGCCCTCGGCGCAAGCTGCCGCCACCAGAAATACCGGCAATTCATCAATAGCCAATGACACCTGATCAGACGGAACCCGGATACCGCGGAGTGGGGCATGCCTGACCCGAATGTCAGCCACTGGTTCAGCACCCACCAATCTCTCATTTTCCAGGCTGATATCTCCCCCCATGTCCCGCAACAGGTTGATAATACCAATACGAGTTGGATTCACCCCTACATGCTCAAGCAGCAGATCTGATTGTGGGGCTATAGAGGCTGCCACAAGGAAAAATGCCGCAGAGGAAATATCCGCAGGCACATCAATCGCAGTGGCACGAAGGCGATGGCCACCACAGAGACTTACCGTCTGCCCTGGATACCCACCATTGACTGGGTAGCCAAACCCCTGCAACAGCCGCTCGGTATGATCACGGCAAATGGCCGGTTGGTCCACTGCGGTTTTCCCCTCGGCAAACAGGCCGGCCAGTAACAGGCTGGATTTCACCTGGGCACTGGCGATTGGCATGACATAGTGAATTCCCTTAAGTGACCTTCCCCGGATTTTCAGCGGCGGTTTGCCATTATCTTGAGTTTCAATAGTCGCCCCCATGGACTGCAGGGGATCGGCAACACGTCCCATAGGCCGGGAATTAAGCGAGTCATCTCCGAATAACTCTGAGTCAAATGGTTGGGCGGCCAGCAGGCCGGACAACAAACGCATTGCCGTACCGGAATTACCCATATCCAAGGGTTCTGCCGGAGCTTGCAAACCCTCCCTTCCGACCCCGTAAATAACCACATCGCCGTTTTCAGGTCCCAGGATAGTAACCCCCATGGCTCTAAAAGCGGCCACAGTCTTCAACGCATCTTCACCCTCCAGAAATCCGTGGACCTGGGTTACGCCATCGGCGAGAGCACCAAGAATTATCGAACGATGGGAGATGGATTTGTCACCGGGAACCCGAATGCTGCCCTGAACTATACCGCCTGGTTCCGTGATGAAGCCAAATTCTGCTTCTTCCGCCAGCTGTTTACTCTGTTGCTGAAAATGATTGGCAATGAATCGATCACGAGTTTGCTTGGCCCGATCAAACATATGTTTTAGTTCTGTCCGATTCTGCTGACCGATGGAGTGTTTCAGAGATTTTAGTTTAACGATGTAATCGTCCAGGACCCGTTCTGTAGCCTCGGAGTTGGCCACGAAAATATCCGACCACATGCGGCTGTCGCTGGAAGCAACACGGCTGAAATCAGCAAAGCCACCAGCTGCATAGCGAAAAATGTCATCGCTTTGCTCCTGATGTTGCAAGACATCAACAATTGCAAAGGCCAGTAGATGCGGCAGATGACTGGTGGCCGCCAACACCTGGTCATGCCGCGACGGCGACATTCCAAGTACAGAGGCCCCCGTCCGCCGCCACATGGTGTTTACGATAGCCACTGCTTCCGATGCCGTGTGCGCCTGCGGACACAGAATTGTATTTCTCCCTCTGAATAGATCAGCACTTGCAGCTCCGAATCCGCTTTGTTCAGAGCCGGCAATGGGATGACCCGGGACAAAATGATTCGCGAAATCTTCTGCCTGTGAATTCACAGATGCCAACAAATATGATTTGACGCTGCCTGCATCAGTTATGACTGTGCCCGAAGGGCAGCACTTTGCCAATTTGGGAATCAGTTCCAGTATGGTCAATGGCGGGCTGGCAAGAACGCACAAATCGGCCTCTCCGGCAAGCAGTTGTATTTGGTCCGGCGCACAACCCTTGTTGATCACACCATCCTGCAAAGCAGAGTTCAGGGACCTCTGATCCGGATCAATGGCCAGCAGTTTTTGCTTAGCACTGCTCTTGCGCAGAGCCTTGGCCAAACTGCCACCGATCAGCCCGAGGCCAATTATTAGAATAGTCTTGTCAACAAAATCAGGCAATGTTTACCGCCTTCACTGTTGCCCGGAGTAAACAGGGTAGGAACCCAGCACTTTGACCTGTTGCGTGCAATCAGCAAGCCGCTCAAATAGCTCTGCAATATTTATATCCTGCTGATGGCCTTCAAAATCAATAAAAAACACATACTCCCAAGCTTCTTTTTTCGAGGGTCTTGAGTCTATCTTGGTGAGACTAATGCGGAGATTTTCAAAAGGTTCCAGTACCTTGAACAAGGCACCGGGTCTATTTTCCGTATACACTATGATAGTGGTTTTATCCGAGCCTGTTGCCATTGCCGGAATATGCCCCAGTACGAGAAACCGCGTGCTGTTATGCATCTGGTCCTGAATGCCTTTCATTTTAATGGCCAATTGGTAAGTGCGGGCCGCAAGCGAACCGGCGATGGCGGCTACGCCCCTGGCAGCATCGACTCGACTGGCCGCCTCGGCGTTGCTGACACATTCAATTAGCTCTGCCTTCGGGTAATGGCTGTTAATCCAGCGACGGCACTGGGCAAGTGATTGTCCATGCGAGGCAATTGCATGGATTTTCATGGTTGGTGCATCGACCGGAACCAGCAGGTTATGTTCAATGGGAACAACTTCCTCGCCAACAATACATAGCATCGAATCCATAAGCAGATCCTGAGTATTGTTCACACTGCCCTCGGTGGAGTTCTCCACTGGCACAATGCCAGCATCAGCAAGACGCTGCTCAGTGGCATAGAACACCTCATCAATGGAAAGGCAGGGGCATTGGTTGATGTCATTACCAAAATGATTGAGTAAGGCAAGCTGCGAATAAGTACCTGCTGGCCCCAAATAGGCAACCGTTTTTGACTGCTTCATTTGAATATTGCCGGACTTAAGCCTGCCTATTACTCAGTGATTTCATAGAAACGGGTTCTTTCCATCTCAAATGTTGGTTAATGGTTAGTGGCATCGTTGTCTTCATCGGCTGCCGACGGAACCTCAGAAGCAACATTTTGCGAGCCTGACGCGGCAACTGCCGAACCATCACCATTAGTGAACAGAGGTGGTTGAACAATAGAGTCCTCCACTGCGTCCGGTTCTTCCACCCGCTCGACTCCAACCAGTTTCTCGCCCTCTCCAAGCTTAATCAGCCTGACCCCTTGAGTAGCTCTTCCTTGCACCGAAATGTCTGCAACGCGGGTGCGTACTAGCTTGCCCCGATCCGAGATCAGCATCAGTTCATCACCCTCAGCAACCTGTGCAACCCCAACGGCAGCCCCATTGCGTTTGCTGGTGAGCATTGCAATCATGCCCTTACCACCACGGCCTTTTACCGGAAAGGCCTCTGTTTCGGTTCGCTTGCCATAGCCATTCTCACTCACTATTAGGATTTGCTGGTCCAATCTGGGGATAATAAGCGCAATCATGCGATCACCCTTGGCTATCTTGATGCCTTTGACTCCACGCGCTGTTCGTCCCATGGCCCTGACTCTGGTTTCGTTGAAGCGAACCGCCTTGCCACTGCTACTCAGCAACATCAAGTCCTGCTGACCATCAGTAATCGCCGTCCCAACCAGTTCATCTTCTTCCACCAGTCCAATTGCACGGAGACCACCAGGACGGGGCCTGGCAAACTTAGTCAGCGGAATTTTTTTCACCCTGCCCTTCGCCGTGGCCATCACCATAAAGTGATCATCGGTATAGTCAGTTATCGGCAGCAAACTGGTAATGCGTTCCGTTCCCTCCAACGGCAAAATGTTCACTAGTGGTCTTCCCTGTGAAGTTCTGCTGGCAACAGGAATTTCAAACACCCGAATCCAGTAGACCTTGCCAACACTACTGAAACAAAGCAGGGTATCGTGAGTGTTGGCAACCAGCAGATGTTCAACATAATCTTCATCTTTGACCTTAGCGGCCGCTTTACCTGTCCCACCCCGGCCCTGCGCCACATAATCACTCACGGGCTGTGACTTGGCATAACCGCGACGGGAGATAGTTACTACACGATCTTCCTCGGCGATTAGATCTTCTGCGGTCAGATCTTGCTGGGTACCGACTATTTCGGTAAGGCGTTCATCTCCATATTCCTTGTCTGCAGCCTCAAGCTCCTCTCTCACCACACCAAGCAGGCGTGGCTGGTTACCTAAAATGTCGAGGTAGTCAGCGATTTGATTCAATAGTTCCTTGTAATCGGAAATGATTTTTTCCCGTTCCAGTCCGGTCAACCGATGCAGGCGTAGATCAAGAATCGCCTGTGCTTGTATCGGTGACAGGAAGTAATCCGCTCCTTTAAGACCGTACCGTTCTTCCAGCGAGTCAGGACGACAGGCATCAGCACCAACATCACCTAGAATGGCCAGCACACTCTCTGAATTCCAGGCGCGGATCAACAGCTTTTCTTTTGCCTCAGCCATGTTGGGTGAACTCCTGATCAGTCCGATGACTGCATCAATGTTGGCCAGTGCAACTGCCAGACATTCCAGCACATGAGCACGCTCTCTGGCCTTGCGCAACAAGTAGGCAGTTCGTCGGGACACAACTTCGCGGCGATGTCGCAGAAATGCATCCAGAATTTCCTTGAGATTCAGTAGTCGCGGCTGACCATCGACCAGGGCCACCATGTTGATACCAAACACTGATTGCATTCTGGTGTGGGTGTAGAGGTTGTTCAGCACCACATCCCCCAGCTCACCCTTGCGCAATTCGATGACGATACGCAATCCATCCTTATCAGACTCATCACGCAGTTCAGTGATACCTTCCAGTTTCTTTTCCTTGACCAACTCGGCAATGCGCTCAATAAGTTTGGCTTTGTTCAACTGATACGGGATCTCGGTGACAATAATGCTTTGCCTACCCTTTTCGTCCTCAATAACTTCGGCACGGGCACGTACATAAATGCGACCACGACCAGTACGATAAGCTTGGACAATGCCAACCTTGCCATTGATAATGCCGGCGGTCGGAAAATCGGGACCCTTGATGTATTCCATCAGGGCATCCACTTCAATCTCGGGGTTATCCAGGAGCACTATTGCCCCCTGGATGATTTCACTCAGGTTGTGGGGAGGAATATTGGTGGCCATTCCCACCGCTATACCGGAAGATCCATTAACCAGAAGATTGGGTATACGAGTAGGCAGAACGTCGGGAATGTCCTCTGAACCATCATAATTGGGAGAAAAATCTACGGTGTCCTTATCAAGATCCGCCAGCAGGTTATGGGCGATTTTTGCCATACGGATTTCGGTATAACGCATGGCTGCGGCAGCATCGCCGTCGATTGAACCAAAATTTCCCTGCCCGTCCACCAGCGGATAACGCAACGAAAAGTCCTGTGCCATGCGGACGATGGTGTCATAGGCGGCCGTATCGCCATGAGGGTGGTACTTGCCGATAACATCACCAACAACCCGTGCCGATTTTTTGTAGGGCTTGTTGTAATCATTGGAAAGCACATTCATGGCGAACAGTACCCGTCGATGGACAGGTTTTAGTCCATCACGCACATCGGGCAGTGCTCTGCCAACGATTACGCTCATAGCATAGGCGAGATAGGACTCTCGCATTTCGGTTTCTAGTGCAACGGGCAGCACTTGCTTGGCAAGGTCAGACATAGGTTAGTGGATTCCTGCAGTTGATGGACAAGTAATTATGATTGGTTGGTGTGTTTGTTTCGCTTTAGGTTGCCTGCATCAGATTTTGCAGGACACAGGTTAATCGGCAAATTAAGGACAGTCCTGCCGATCGACAGGCAACGCCGGACCGGCTGGAAATACTGAGGTTTTTCTTTGTATCTTACGACTGGCCCTGTCAAAATTTTTGTACTGGGTGTAGCCTGATTTTTTACTTGTATATTGGCCTTATTGCTGCTGATGCTCTGACTCTTACCAGTGCCTTCTTGCCTACCAAATCGGGTCTGTTGATACTGCGATGCTGAAGCGGATTTATCTGTGCAAGGAGGATCAAAAACTGTGTCCGCAACACCTCAGAAAGCTCTTGATGCAATTATAAGAACCATAACACAAAGACACACCAAATTAACAGTCATAAAATAAATTTTTCCCATTTATTTCTTGCATTTTATCAATAGCTTAGAACAAGCGATTAGTCACGGAACCACAGACGCATTCTGACGGCAGAAGCGATGTAATCTTGGTAACATTTGTATCGGCCATAAACCCGCAAACTTCGGAGCAAATGACAGTGAGTCAAGATCAATTAATAGAAGCAGATTTGATAATCAGTGCCCCCTGGATAGTACCGGTGATACCTTCAGGAACAGTTCTTGAGGAACATGCCCTGGCCATCAGGGACCGCAGGATTAGTGCCATCGCCCCGCGTTCCGATATTGCCGCCCGCTATCATCAAGCCCGCTCCGTCAGGCTGGATCATCATGTGCTGATTCCGGGTCTGGTCAATGCACATGGTCACTCGGCCATGGCTCTTATGCGGGGCATAGCCGATGACATCCCGCTAAAACAATGGCTGGAGGGCCGCATCTGGCCGCTGGAGAGTCAGCATGTAAGTCCCGAATTTGTGTGTGATGGTGCTTTGCTGGCCGTAGCCGAAATGATCACGGGAGGTACCACCTGCTTTGCTGATATGTACTTTTTCCCGGAGCAGGTAGCCAAAGTCTGCCTTGGGGCTGGAATGCGGGTCCAACTGGCCTGCCCGATACTGGATTTTGCTACGGCTTGGTCCAGAAACGCCGATGAGTGCATCAGCAAGACCGTTGAACTGTATAAGGAATATAGAGACAGTGAGCTGGTGAGTGTTGCTTTCGGGCCACACGCCCCCTATACAGTTTCCGATGAACCGTTGACCGATATTGCAAACCTGGCCAATGAGCTGAAAGTCCCCGTCCATATTCATATGCACGAAACAGCACAGGAAATTGAAGATGCCTTAGCCAATGAAGGTCGTCGTCCCTTGCAGCGAATGGCAGACCTTGGTCTACTAGGACCGAAACTGGTTAATGTTCATGCCACCCAACTTACCGAGCTGGAAATGCAGCTGCTGGCTGAGCATGGCTCAAACGTGGTGCATTGCCCGTCCTCGAATCTCAAACTGGCCAGTGGATTGTGCGAGGTTGAAGCTCTGCGCAATACGGGTGTCAATGTGGCTCTGGGCACTGACGGTGCCGCCAGTAACAATGACCTCGACATGTTTGGCGAGCTGCAGCTGGCAGCGATGCTGGGTAAAGCCGTAGCCAATGATGCACAGGCAGTGCCAGCTTTTTATGCTCTGGAAATGGCAACCATAAATAGTGCCAGGGCTATGGGCTTGGCTGAGGATATTGGCAGTTTGGAGACTGGAAAATTTGCTGACATTGCGGCGGTGAATCTGGACAGATTAAGCACTGTGCCGATAAACAATGTCATTTCGCAATTGGCTTATGCAGTCCAGTCTCACCAGGTTACCCATCTATGGTGTGGCGGGGATACTCTCCTAAATGATGGTGAACTGGAAACGTTGGATTTGCAGTATATTAAGCAGCGAGCTCACCACTGGCAACAAGCCTTCAGGCAAACTCAGGAATAGTGATGGAAAACGTTGATTCAGTAGAAATACGCAAGTTTGAAGCACTGGCAGCACGCTGGTGGGATCCGAACGGTGAGTTTCGCCCATTGCATGAAATTAATCCTCTGCGCATGAATTACATCAGTCGCAATGTCAATCTGGCCGAGAAGCGAGTTCTGGATATCGGTTGTGGCGGTGGCTTGCTGGCGGAGGCCATGGCTCATCATGGTGCCGAGGTAACGGCCATTGACAAGTCTGAAGCCTCACTGTCTGTG
>JAPORB010000043.1 GCA_026710425.1 Gammaproteobacteria bacterium | reverse complement strand
TGATATTGCAGAACACTACAGGCAAGCACCCGAAATTACTACGATGATGGCCAATGTCTGAACATGCACATTGAGCAAAGCATCAAACAGGTTAAGGCTCGATGAGAATCATGTGATCGCATCAATGCCAGGACTGATTTACTATTTGTGACGAAGGACTCAAGAGTAAAACTGAAGTGGCTTTATCCATCATTTATTGTTTGACATGACACTAGAAGCAGCAATCCAGCGTGATCGAGAAGACCTGCTGGCATCAACCCGTCAATTGTTTGACTTGCCCGGCGATATCATTTATCTGAATGGCAACTCCCTTGGTCCACTTGCCAAAGCAGTAAAGTACAGGCTGAAGGAAGTCCTCGAACGGCAATGGGGAGAAGACCTTATCAGCAGCTGGAATCGGCATGGCTGGATAGATTTGCCACTTAGTGTCGGTAAAAAAATCGCACCACTGATCGGGGCCAGACCGGATGAGGTACTTTGCTGTGATTCGGTCTCTGTCAATCTCTTTAAGTTGCTTTGCTGTGCGCTAAACAGAGAAAGATCCCGGCAACCAGGTGGCAAGGTCAATATTCTCACGCAACAGGAAAATTTTCCCACCGACCTCTACATTGCCCAAGGATTCAGTGAATTAATGGGTGATACAGGAGTTGAGCTGGTAGTCGCTGCTGAGAGTGATTTGAAGCGGCAACTGCAAGAGGTATCGGGCATCGTACTTCTAACCCAGGTGAATTTTCGGACAGGCAAGCTGCTGGATATAGAATGTATGACAAACCTTGCCCATGAGCAGGGAAGTCTGGTGATCTGGGATTTGTCCCATAGTGCGGGTGTTCTGCCTCTCGCTCTGTCCGACTGGCAAGTGGATTATGCAGTTGGCTGTGGTTACAAATATCTCAATGGTGGTCCAGGTGCTCCTGCTTTTCTTTATGTCAATCAGACATCGCAGCAGGCCATCAAACAACCTTTGCAAGGCTGGATGGGACACAAGGCTCCTTTCATTTTTTCTCCATCTTATGACCCAGCCGCAGGAATCAGGCAACTACAGTGCGGCACACCGGACATACTGTCCATGAGTGCTCTGGATGCTGCACTGGACTGTTTTGCCGAAGTGGCAGTGGCCGATCTGCGCAGTAAATCCCTTGCTCTGGCCGAAACCTTTCTGGTCAGCCTCTGGTCTAATCAGATACCGAATTCTTTCAGCCTTATCTCACCGGTGAGTCCCGCAGAACGTGGGGCTCAGCTCAGTTTCAGTCATGTTTCCGCCCATGCCATCAGCCAGGCACTGGCAGAACAGGGGGTCATTACCGATTTTCGCAGTCCTGATGTGTTGCGGCTTGGATTCAGTCCACTCTTTCTGAGTTTCCAGCAATGCTGGAAGGCAGGCAATCTAGTGGCACGAACGATTATCGAAAAACTTTATTTAAATTCCAGGTTCGAGTTGCAAAACCGGGTGACATAGCCTCTTCGGCACTGTGATATATATTCGAAAAATAATTGATGAACGAAGATTCGTTATATAACCTTGCCTATATCCATAACCACGAGCAAACAGGTTCAGCAACAGCGAAGCATCATCAGCGATAATCGTCTTGGTAAGTGAGTGGTTTTTGGGTGCGGTCTACTTTGGCATGGTGCATGGAACCACCACCAAGAAAAAGCAGCAGGCCCAGCCCACCAGCCAAGGCAGCCACCATGTAGGGAACAGCATACAGGTTTGCACTGGCAGCATAGGCAAACCCGAGTAAGGCCGGTCCGATGGCAGTGCCCAGCGAGGTCATCAAATTGCTGAGCGAATATATTCGTGCATAGTCCGTTACACCATACGCTTCTGCAATCAGCAAGGGTTGCAGCATCAGGATATTGCCTACGGTTGCACCAAACAAAAATAAACCAGTGCACAGGGTGATTACACTGAACCCGCCTGCCAGCAAAGCCAAGGAAGCTGTCTGTATGATCATAATGATTATAGAAAAAAGACGAATAGAAATGGTGTCCAGAATCCATCCACCCATAAGTCGTCCAGTCATGCTGGCAATCGGCAAAATGGCTATAGCCAATGCGGTCGCCGATTCCGAAAGCTGCTCTCTTGCCAATCCATACTGATGGGTTATTCCCCCAACCTGTGCCAGCATGAGAAAGAAGTATGCGATACTGACTCCCCAAAAGAAGCGTCCATGAATTGCTTGGCGGTAACTGATTCCTTGCTCTTCAACTTCACCACCGGACACCGTTTTGGCTTGATGAGCTTCCGACTCAGACTCTCCATCCACTCGCATGCCCAGAGATGCCGGTGAAGGTCGCAACAGAGCGTGGGATACAGGGACAACAACCGCCAGAAATAAAAAACCAAGCAAAGGGGTGGCAAGGGTAAAACCAAGGCTGTCAATCAGCAGTACGCTCAGCGGGGTGACTACAACACCTCCCGCGGACAAGCCGGTCGTGGCGATTGACAGGGCCAAGGCGCGACGGCGTTTGAACCAGCGAGTGATCAGAGTCGTTGCAGGAATCAGTCCTGCTGCGCTGAAACCCATGCCCAGAATGATGTAGACCCCATATAACTGCCAGAGACTTTCAATATAGGGCAATGCACACAATCCCACAGCAGTCAGTACAGATCCAGCCGAAATGGAAAACCTCGGGTCATAATCGCGAACCCAGCGTGCTACCAGCAGACCGGTCAATCCACCACTGAGGAAAAACAGGGAAACGGCAAATGACGCTGTCTGCACATCGAAACCAGAATCTTCGGAAAACGCATTGAGGTAAATGGCTTGATTGTAGAAACTCACACCATTCATACAGGTCAGCAGAATAAAAACAGCAATTACAATCTTCCAGCCATAGTAGATTGGCCTTGTCGGTTCAGCTGACATAATGTGCCTTTTGACTGGAGAGATGCGCTCTTCTTCTAACAGAGTGCAACGGAATGTTCTTGAGTGAGACTTTGAAACTGCAACGGTGATTTAGCTCAGGCTAAACCTGAACATCAGCCTGTTATAAGATCTTGTGGCTCATACCGGTTGGTTTTAAGCAGAAGCAAAACCTGACTGATTTTCCATGTAAGTTTGCACTGACCATATGCTATGGCATTATATACAGGATGTGCACTACTCTTCGGATCTGTAAATGTTAGGTTATATCCCCTGTTGCCAGCAGGCGTACAACAAGTCGAAGTCACTGCACATAATCGACCAATGTCACAATTTGTAAACAAACTCTGTCTTTTGCCACTCAATACAACATTTCGTTGCTAGACGGCGGGCAGAATGATAGTTATTCTAGCATATCTAATGAATGGCACTGAGCTCAGTGTCACTGAACCGTCTCAGCCAGTGGGTTGAGGGGAATTGCCAGCAAGCCACTAAATAAAATAATCAGTTCGGCACTATCTGGATGCGTTGCATGATCGTTATCAGCGTATTTTGCTGATTTGATAATAATTCGTGTTAACTGGAACTGGAGAGAACACTAATGCGAACCATAACCCGATTCCTATTCCCGCTGCTTTTTGGCCTGATAGCTACTGTAGCTTTTAACCTGTCAGCGCAATCTGTTGATACAGGCCGCTTTCTTAGCCTCACTCCTTCGGGTGGATTGCCCGTAATTCCGGTTCTGGAGGGTTGGATTGCCAACCCTGACGGCACCACCAGTTATTCTTTTGGTGTTATTAACCGCAACGAAGAGGCCGTTGAGATCCCGTTGGGTGAAAGTAACCGCATTGAGCCAGCCTATTATGATGGCATTCAACCCACTCACTTTCCTCCAGGTCGCAGCACTGGTGCCTTCCTGGTCACTGTGCCCGCTGCTGAGCAGGACAATGATGTCTGGTGGTATCTGAAGACTGGCGAATCAGAAGAGCTGAAGGTTCCTGGTCGCCATGGTGTGTCTGCTTATGAGTTAGATTTCATTCTGCCCCGCCCCCAAGGTGCACTGCAGCCTCTAGTAGGTATCGGTGAAGACGGTGAACAAGCGGCGGGATTATATGCCCGGATTGGCGATTTTCCCGATGGCGAAGTGGCGGTCGGTGAGATGGTGGAAATCACCGTAAATGCGACTGACCCTGCGGTGCGTGATACTGAAGACCCGCGCTTTGGCGAACCACTGCCCATGGGAGTCGAATTTATCAAGTACCAGGGACCTGGCATGGTAGATTTTACCCGCCACGAAAGCACACCTGAGCCGAGCAATCCCTATGATGAAACCGACCGGCGTTTCAACTTTTGGCAGGAACCTGGGCCCAACGAAGTGGAAATCGACGGTCCAAGTGGGATTGCGCGTGTCGTTGCAAGCTTCTCGGAACCTGGAGAGTATATTATCTGGATCAAAGTGGATGTGCATGATGCACCCGACAGCTCGGATCCCGATCAGTGCTGTTGGACCAATGTTTATCAGAGAATCACCGTTCGCTGAGAACTGACAGCAGGTTCGCCTGATTCCATTAATATCCATCAAGGAGTTATGCCTTGAATACGACTCAAGGTTGAAGATGCTGCTTGTTCATCCGGTCGAATTTATGACGGTTCTTAATTACGGAACTTATGGTACATAATTAATGGAAGAATTATTAGATCGTGTTAAATGTTTTGAGCTTGACAATAATCTGCGCTGCGTGGAAACAGACTGAGTCATAACGCACCCGACTTCTGGAATACTTTGGCCACTATGGCAAAATATGGGAATTAAACACCGCAAGTAAAGCATCGGAATGATGCTTGAGTGGTTCTAATCAATGCTGTGGGACAGGGATATTGCCCCCAATTGTTCAACCTGCTTCAAGCCATAGCTGGGCTGGATGGGCCCAGTTGCAAAAAGCATCGCAAAGTTAATCTTGTCCTCTAAAATGAAGCCGATTGACCTGCCTTATTCTCATCTGATGTGGGCAGGCAAGTCACCATTTGAGGCCATTAAACAGCTGCTGCACTATGGCGTAACCTGCACACAGACTGTCACCCCAAAAGCTTGCCGCTTCAAAATCGTTCAGTGATGGAGCCAAGCGGCATTACATTTTTCGTTTAGGCTCCTGTCAGCTATAAACAGGAAAAGAAATCGATAAACACCAGATGTTTACCGCTGGTTCAATGTGGCCTTAGGGTGCTCAGCGTCAAAACAGTCCATCGGCGGTCTGAAGCTGTCAATTCGGTTCTGTCTCTCCTTGCAACCTTATTCTGTCTGCCGGTTCACTATTTGCTCAGAAATCGATTAACGCTATGATTGAGGAACTGACCCGCACTGACTTTCCATCGGTTGCTCCACTTCTCAAGCTGAAACAGAGATGAGCGGGTTGGACCCGCTCTTGGCACATGCAATTTTGGTCAAGCAATAGTCCAATTCGTAATAGAGGGGTAGAAACCTGAACAAATCTTGTACAACCTTGATTTAACTGATATGGCTTGTTGCAAATTGTTGCAGTTTGGGACTCAAAAATACCGGATTTAATGGACTTGAGGGATTTCGATAGTTAACATTCGAGTTGTCTTGATTATTGGTCCCCATCCCTACTTGAGGATAAGCAGATGAAAAACATATATAAGAAGATTGCCCTCTCAGGTGGTGTATTGACACTGTCATTTGGCTTGAGCGCACAGGCTCAGGAAGAGGTTACCTACAACAGTCATGTCGCCCAGATTATCAATGAAAACTGCGTAGTCTGTCACCGGGAAGGTGGTATCGGACCGATGCAACTGGAGGATTATGACCAAGTGCGCCCTTGGGCCCCGTTGATTTCCTTCAAGGTTGCACGACGCGAAATGCCTCCCTATGCCTACGACCAGCATATTGGCATTCAGGATCTGGAAGGTGATTGGCGACTGCAGCAGGAAGAAATTGACACCATCGTAGCCTGGGTTGAGCAAGGTGCACCTTTAGGAGACACAGACATTCTGCCAGTGGCCCCGGTGCTGCCAGATCCTAGCGAGTGGAACTTTGCACCCCTGTTCGGCCAACCTGACTTAATCGTGGCCTCCAACTCCTATGACATTCCCGCTACTGGCAATGATCTGTGGAGCAAGGAATTTGTCGATCCTGGACTGACACAGGATCGCTGCATAAAGGCTGTTCAGGTCAAACCACGAGGTGAGGCCAAGGCCGTTGTCCACCATGCCAACTCTGATGTCTATATCTACAATGAAGATGGTGAACTCGAGCCATATGGACAATTGACAGAATACGCTATGGGCAAATGGGGTGAGCTGATGCCAAAAGGTGTTTGCCGCACCATGCCGGCCAACTCCCTAGTCCGCTGGGATATCCATATGTTTCCGGGTGGGGTTGGTGCTACAGCTGAAGGCGACATGATAAAGGACAATGTTGTTGAAATCGGACTATGGTTCCATGATGATGACTTTGCCGGGCAGGAAGGCATTTACAAGCAGGACTTGCGTCTCTATCCGATGCGAGAAGGCTATGAAAATGGTCACCTGATTGTACCTCCGCATGGCTACACCATGACGCAGGGTTTCCACACCTTTGACCATCCCGTTCGGATTGACAGTTTTCAACCACACGGGCACCTGCGCATGAATGCAGCCTCTTTGGAGATTTTCGATTCGGCAACTGGTCGCACCACTCCAATCAGCCAGATCTCCAACTGGAGTGCTACATGGCACCACAGTCATATTTATGATCCTGAGGTAGCTCCTTTATTGGCACCTGGCCAGATAATGGTGATCAAGCAGTGGTATGACAACACAGACAAAAATCCCAATAATCCTGACCCTGACCAGTGGGTTTACGGTGGCAGTCGCACTGGCGACGAGATGTCCCATGCGTGGATTGCGATAACTCACCTTGATGATGTGGGCTATGATAAATTGCTGGCCGAACGCCGCGAAGCTGAAATGCGTTCTCTGGCAGGCAGCGACGACTAGATTATCAGTTAAGGCTATTCCGACTAACAGAGGCCAATCGAACAATTTCGGTTGGCCTTTTTTGTCTTCTGCTGCAAAGCTTTTCCAGAGGCTGAGATAGGTCAGAATACCCCGTAACAACACTCCCGATAGTTTCCCGGGAGAGCTAGCCGAAGTTTATGCCTGTTGTCTCACTGAATAAAGCAGACTTTCCAACCCAATCTGGCAGAAACTTACAACTAACCTGCTGAAATTCAAAAGTTTTCAGAAAAATTCAAAAAGACCGATAAGGAAAGTAAGAGGCTTCTCATGCCGTAAAATCAAGCAAACTGGCCGAGACCACAATGAGGCAAAAAATGCTTCACCGGCTTACGACTTTTTGGTAGTTTAGAGGTATAGTATGTAGTAGATTCTACAGGAAACTCATAAGAGGTTTTCCTTGCATAATACACAACCCCGATGCTGAATCAGGTCAATCAGTGGAAAACAGGAGTGAAGAAGATGAAAAACAATAAAATTCTGGCGGGACTCATCTCATCAGCGATCCTGCTTGTAATTCAGTCCCATAGTCTTGCGCAATCTCATGAGCCACCAGTCTTTAACGGAGAGGTCGGACGCATCATCAATGAGAATTGCGTAGTCTGCCATCAGGAAGGCGGGATCGGTCCTATGGCTTTTGAAAGTTATGATCAAATCCGTCCCTGGGCACCACTAATTTCCTACCGTGTCGAAAATCGGGAAATGCCGCCTTATGCTTATGATCAGCATATCGGCATTCAGGATCTGATCGGTGACTGGCGTCTGAAACAGGAGGAGATCGATACGATTGTCGCTTGGGCCGCTGCCGGTGCTCCTCTGGGTGACCCGGAAAATGCTCTGCTCCCACCTGATCTAAAAGATCCTGGCGAATGGAATTTTGCCGCCGAACTTGGTCAGCCCGATCTCATCGTTCCTTCCAATTCTTATGACATCCCTGCAAGCGGCAATGATCTTTGGAGCAATGAATTTGTTGACCCGGGAATGAATGCCGATCGTTGCATCAAGGCAGTTCAGGTCAAGCCACGAGGTGATGCTGCAGCTGTCGTGCACCATGCTAACTCCAGCGTATGGATGGAAAACGAAGATACAGGTGAACTGGAGCGTTATGGCATGCTGACTGAGTACGCCATGGGCAAATGGGGAGAGATGGTGCCTTCTGGAGTGTGTCGTACCCTACCAGAGGGAGCTATGATACAGTGGAGCATTCACATGTATCCTGGTGGCGTTGGTGCAACCGCACCCGGCACCATGATTGAAGACAATGTGGTTGAGATTGGATTGTGGTTCCACGAAAAAGGCTACGAGGAAAACGATAATATCTACAAACAAGATCTGGCCTTGTATCGTATTGAGCAACAGGAGGATCTGATCATTCCACCACATGGTTATCAGATGACCCAAGGTTTTCATAGCTTTGATCACCCGATCCGTCTAGACAGCTTCCAGCCTCATGGACACCTGCGCATGAACGCTGCATCACTCGAAGTGTTTTATCCAGATACCGGGCGTACCGAAGAGATCAGTCAGGTTTCCAACTGGAGTGCTACTTGGCATCACAGTCATATTTATGAACCGGATGTAGCTCCGTTGATTCCAGCTGGTGCAGTTTTGGTGCTAAAGCAGTGGTACGACAACACAGCCGATAATCCAAACAATCCAGATCCCGATCAGTGGGTCTATGGTGGCAGCCGAACTGGAGATGAAATGACTCATGCCTGGCTGGCAATCACCCACTTGAATCAGGAAGGTTACAAGAAACTACTGGCTGAACGAAGCGAACGCGAGCAACGCTCACTGGCTAGCAACAACTAGACATTGTTTGATAAAGCTTGAGCTGGCCCGATGGAGAAATCTGTCGGGCTGTGTTCACTTTAACCCTGTAAACTTACAATCAATGCCCTTATGGAACTATGTGGTGTAAGCTGCAAGATTTAAACCCGGATTAGTGCGGTACACAATTTATGATATTATCGAAATCAACAACTGCTCAGAAAAGTAGTCAAAACAGTGTACTATGGACAGAAGTGCTTCTTGCGTTAACCGAATCTCTTGGTGGTGGAAAACTAGATAGTACAGATTTTCAATAATACCTTTCCATGTACATCATTCTTTACGAAAAGCAATGGAGTTACGATTTCGTTTCGTATGAACACGGCTGCTTTTCTTTCCAATCCTATGTTGACAAATCCTAATAATTGCATCCAGATATCTTAATGGTGTTAAAGACTGGCAAATCTCTTGTCCATTACATAACAATATTGAAAAGTCAGGAGGCCGATAATTTAAATTTAAGGTTGTTCCTTGATAGGTTTGTTTCAATAGGAGGTAAGAAGTAATTGCAATGTGTCTATAGGAACTATCCTTTTATGCAATCAACAGTTTGATTGCTAGTACATTTTAACGGCTGAAGAATATTCAGCAATTAGATAGGCGAGCACTAAACTCATCTGTCATTATTGGAGTATTTACATCTCCCTATTCATCACATCCACGCCTAATTCAGGCTCCATGTAGCCTGAAACATACTGGCATCTACTAATTTCTTTCACCCCTAATCTGGCCGTTCCTTCAGCAAATAACTATAGCCGCTCC
Organism: Gammaproteobacteria bacterium; assembly: GCA_026710425.1. Lineage (GTDB taxonomy): Bacteria > Pseudomonadota > Gammaproteobacteria > Pseudomonadales > Pseudohongiellaceae > UBA9145. The sequence goes on along the minus strand of JAPORB010000043.1, from coordinate 8,346 downwards.
TGATGATTTTTTGGCATGATATTAAAACAAACTCATTATTGTCCTAATCTTGACTAGGTTGGATTCATATTTGTTTCCTTTGATATTGGTACCACCTTTCAGGGATCAATAGCATTGCTGCAATTAAGTCCTGCGCAAGCAAAGCTAGCCTATAGAAAATGAACTCAAGTATATTGAAATCCAACTGAATTTTGGTAAAGATTTCTTCCTGCTGGTCTGTCTTATCCATTAGCCACAAATTCATGGCAGGATCACAATCTTAAATAAACTCTGTATTTAGACTTTGCCAAAACAGATTCCTAGATGAAATATCTTAGCCTTACAATTTTATACCCGACTTTGCTCTGTATCTTTGGTCCCGGTAGTCCTAGTTTTGCAGCAGAAAGAGAAACGCCAATGCTGACCATCACCGGTCATCTGATCGGTGAGATTGCATCACTTAACGAAAACACCAGCCCCGAAAAAATTATCAGCAGTTATTACGGGCTGCTTGAGGATCAACCCCAAGCAAACTTAAATGAGTTGCGCCACAGAATGGAACGGCGTACTAAGGACTACCAAGTGGCCTACCGTGCGGCAGACACAGCAGAGATCAATGAGACCCTGAATGATCTGGGTTGGTACTGGGCATCTATTCGCACCATTCATGCCGATGAGTTTACCAATGAAGTAATAAGCCAACTCTCAGCAGCCTATGCCAGTCTCTTTAGCTTTCTGGCTGCTGATCCGTAACAACCGCATCTACTCTGGTATGGTTGGATTTCTATTATTGCGGCCCGGCCATTATCATGCTGTGATTCATGTTCATGGCGGAACGGGACCTGTTGCGCTCGGAACCCGTCAGCTCACCAATTGCAGGGCCGCCTTGGTTAAAGATCCCTCCCCGCAATGCTGAGAGCAGATAGGTCATCTCATCCGAGACATTCTCACTGCTTGATGTGAACTCCTCAGCCACTGATTCCAGTAGAACATTGCGATCATCAAGATCGGGGTAGGCAATGATATCAACTATGGCTGCTTCCAGCATATTCAGGTTGTCAATGATCACAGCTGCCTGTGGTACTTCGCTAAATAACGATGGAGCGATAGCGGGCATACTGGGCATCTCTACTGGCAATGGGAACATTGTCATTCCTGTATCACTGCCAACCTTGTTCCAGTAACGCTCCAATGTGACTGGCACCTTGCCGCTGAACTGGGGGTCGAGTTGACCTACCACGATGGCTTCCAAGGCAGCCAGTTGCAACCACTGATTAGTCCATAATAGGCTGCTAAGGCGAGGGAAGGCCGTTTTGGCTGCGTTGGCATAGGGATGGGCCAGATAAAGATCGGCATTTTTGGGTACAAGCGACACGGCATGACGAGGATCCTCAGCCTGATAGACAGCAATGGCAGCGGCTACGGACTCCTGCTTCTCCCGTCTGGAAGTGGCACTATCCGCATAGATATCATAGAGCTTGCGCTCGAATTGACGACCCCAAGACAACACACGCCAAGCATGTTCCGGCAAAGAATACACATTTTCAATGGCAGTTTGAGCCACTTCTTGACTGTGTTCGTCACGCAGCAGATTGTAAAGTTTGACCCTGATCTGAATTTCCAACTCGCCATAGGGTCCAGATATATCCATGGTCATTTCACTTCCGCCATGTCCCATAGCCATATGATCATGCATATCCATGTTATTCATCATGTCCACCTGCATACGCACTTCCTTGCGCACATCCATGGTGGCGGGATCTGAATTTATCTCTGATATGGCATCAAACAATTTGGCCTGAGTGACATCATGAGCGTTGGCAAGTTGAGCCAGCTCAGGATAGTTGGCCTGCAAAGCCCCTTCCTGTGTCTGCGACAACGGGGAAAGTGTAACGCCGGTTAAAAAAATTACCGCTGCTACTGCCCTCACATAAGCATGTTGGCGTTGCATAAATTTCGGTGATTTACCAAGGGCAAATGTCAGGGATTTGCCTTTTCTCTTATTCATGTCTGACTCCCCAAAAATCCAGTAAGGGCCGGACTGATCCGGTTAATGACCGGTTAATTGGAAATCTGCAAGCAGTTATTACTACTGGCAGATTTGACTCTCTGCTCTGTGCATTTGCATTATGGAAACTACCAACTTGTTTTTCAGCACCTAATGCAGCATCAAATAACTCATCAATTATCACCCTTCAGACACAACTAGTGGGCTAAAACCGATGATTCTTTGCAACAATTTGTAATCCGAGCAATTCTCACACAATTTGAGGGCAACGGCGACCTTCAGAAAATGAACTGAAGTCGACCTTGACTGAAAAACTTACAGCTACTCAATAAAGTGAAAATCCGCCGGGCCAGTGCGGCGCACTAGAATCACGGCATCCTCACCTTTTGCCGGCACTGTCCATGCATGATTGACCTTGCCCGGGATTACCACATAACTTCCAGTTTGCAGTTCATGGGACTGGCTATCAAGCTGGATATTAACCTTGCCAGACACAACAACTACATACTCATCATATGTATGCCAGTGCAGACTAAAATGAGAGCCAGCTGGGAACATGGCGTAATAAGTGATGCCTCCGCTAACCGCGTCTTGGTCTACACGAGTAGTGCGAACACCAACTGGGAATCCGTTGCCGCCTCCAGGCGGACCCCATTGAAGCTCCGAAAGATTGATGACCTGTGAGTCCACTTCGGCAATGGCTTGTGTCCCGATCAGGACTGCAAAGCTCAGAGACACTGACTGAACAAGGGTCCATAAATCGTGCGAGGGTTTGATCTGAAATGTCATGGCATCATCCAAAGCAAACATAAGTCTGACGAGCGACTGGCATTTTGGCATATACTCGGCAATAATTACGATATATCAAACATTATTTTTTCGAAGCCGCCAGGAAAACTACCCCATGGACATGACTACTTCACTTTCCCCGGATAGTTCTCGTCCACTTATCAATCGCAGCCCGGTTCTGATCAGTGCACTCCTTGCGTTAATTTTGTATGGCCTTGTCTTTTTCAATGCAGGTTGGCGACTAGCCAGCCTTTTCCTGACTGGTCTGGCGGCTGGAGTCATCTTATACCATGCATCTTTTGGGTTTACTGCTGCCTGGCGAGAGATGGCTCTCTCAGGACGCAGTGGCGGTTTGCGAGCCCAGATGATAATGCTAGCCATTACCGTAGCGGTTTTCACACCCCTGATTGCCCAGGGTGAGTTCGGCGGGATTGCACTTCGGGGCAGTGTGGCACCACTCAATCTCGCCTTGGTTACTGGTGCTTTTTTGTTTGGCATAGGTATGCAGCTTGGCGGTGGCTGCGCCTCTGGCACTTTGTTTACGGTCGGTGGGGGCAACGCCCGAATGCTTATCACACTGGCTGGGTTTATAGCCGGTTCTCTCTTGGGCAGCTGGCATTGGTCAAGCTGGCAGGGTGCACCGGGATTAGAGCCGATGTCACTCAGCAACTCCTTAGGTGCTATGGGTGGCATTCTGGTCAGCTTGGTAATTTTTATTGCTGTTTATATTTGTGCTTCAGGCTGGGAAAAATATAAGCGAGGCGAAGTGGAAAGTACATTAACCGCAAGCATGCATTCTCCCTCACTGCTGCGCGGCCCTTGGCCTCTCCTGACGGGTGCCCTGGCACTGGCTGCGGTCAACGTTACCACTCTGCTGTTGGCGGGACGTCCTTGGGGAGTTACCTCCGGCTTCGCCTTGTGGGGAGCCAAGATCGCAGGAGTTGTTGGGCTTGATGTATCAAGTTGGCCTTATTGGAGTCGCAGTGCCCAAGCGGCCTCGCTGCAAAACAGCGTCCTGCTGGATATTACCTCGGTAATGAACTTTGGCATCATTCTTGGTGCACTAATGGCGGCAGGACTGGCTGGCAAATTTGCTCCCTCATTGAAAATTCCGGGTAAATCCATTATTGCAGCAATCCTGGGCGGATTAATGCTTGGCTACGGGGCACGCATTGCCTTCGGCTGCAATATAGGTGCCTATTTCGGAGGAATTTCGTCCACCAGCCTTCATGGCTGGCTGTGGTTTGTGGCGGCTTTTCTTGGTAGCAGTCTTGGCACTCGGATACGGCCCTGGTTCGGACTGCGCTAGTTTCGTACATACAGGCCAGACTGGCAAATTTCCCGACAAGGCAATTGCAACCTCAGCAGATGGCCAAGCGATCTGATTCAAAGTTCCCAGCAGGCAAACCGAAAGTGGGAACCCTACGGACCAGTGGTTACAAGCAAGCTATTGATTTGCGGCAGATAGCTCTTCTGCAAGCAATTGACAGTTATGGCTCTACCACCGCTGCGGCCAAACAGCTCGGTATCAGTTACAAAACGGCCTGGGATCGCCTCCAAGCCTTGAACAACCTCTCCGCTCAACCCTTAGTACACAGTGCCGCAGGTGGCAACGGTGGCGGAGGTACCCGCCTTACCGCATTCGGGCAGAAAGCTCTGGAAAAACTCAAAATCCTTCAACAGGAGCAGACTGATTTTTTTTCCAGACTGGGAGAGAATACGGACAGTCCGAACAGTCTTCTGCAATTTCTGCACACAACTTCACTGCTCACCAGTGCTCGCAATCAATATTGGGGTCAGGTCCAGCGGGTAATTTCTGGGACAATCAATACAGAACTTGAACTTTCGCTCGCAGATTCCCTGTCGATCGTGGCAACCATAACTAAAGACAGCTTTACTCGTATGGAACTGGAAGTAGGTAGCGAAGTTATTGCGTTAATCAAGTCTTCGTGGGTTATGCTTAGTAATGATACCAGCGTAGTCACCAGTGCACGTAATCAGTTATCAGGAGAAATCAGTCATCTGGCCTGCGATGAAGTGGATACCGAAGTCAGTCTTGATCTGGGCAATGGCAAGAGCCTTAGTGCGGTGATCACAAATGCCAGCTGCAAGGCCATGAAATTGGCAGTAGGCCAGCGAGTGTCTGCATTGTTTAAGGCTACCAGTGTAATCCTTATGCAACCTCGATTCAGTGTAACAGAGTCACTGACTTAATCTGAGCAATCAACTGTTGTCCGACTCTCAGACTCAGTTCGTCGACCGATGGTATCGCAACACTGGCCAATAGCAGACTTCCTCCTACACTCAGCTTTACAGTAGCCATTGCAGCCGCGGGCTGCTGATTAATCATCACAACCGTGGCCGATAATCGGTTCAGAATACTACTGCGAGATTGCGTATCCAGGGCGAGGCTCACATCTCGGGCCAGCACCCTCAGCCTAACTGACTCACCCACAGCTCCCAGTCCCGCCCGATCCCTGACCTGTAGCTCACCTCCGGCAAAGCTGACAGTTATCAGTTGCCAGCGTGGCTCTCGACTCAGAATCTGTCCTTCAAGTACAACACCCATCTCCTCTTCAATCTCGAGTGGCAGATCGGAGCGTGAAAGCATTTCAATCATTTCACCCGCCACCGACACCCTGCCCTGCTCCAGAACCAGCAGAAAGTCGGCCAGCCGTGTAACCTCCTCTATGGAATGAGTTACATACAGAACCGGAAATCCTGCATTGCGATGTATGCGTTCCAAATAGGGCAGAACATCCTGTCGTCGTTTTGGGTCCAGGGCAGCCAACGGTTCGTCTAACAGCAACAGGTTCGGATTGATGAGCAAAGCGCGGGCAATCGCCACGCGCTGGCGTTCACCTCCAGACAACTGATCAGGGTTGCGACCGAGTAAAGACTGCAGGCTCATCATTGGAACAATGTCATCAAATTGCATTTCATTACCATGGGCTCGCTTTTCAGCGAAGCGCAAGTTACCCTCCACCGTAAGGTGTTGAAACAGACTTGCTTCCTGAAAAACATAACCTATCGGACGCTGATGTGGCGGCAGCGAGTGCTGTCGGTTGTGCCAGGTATCGCCATTTATCGTCAGCTCACCAACTGCAACTGACTCCAACCCGGCAATGCAACGCAGCAAGGTAGTCTTGCCCGAACCCGAGGCACCATAGATAGCAGTAACACCACGCCCAGGCAAGCAAACATCTATGTCTAACACAAAACTGCCATCAGCTTTTGGATCTACTCCAGGTATGGCAAGTAGCTTCAGTCGCAGGGTATTCTCCAAAGAATGACTTGACCTGCTGGCATACTGGCTCATAAGACTCTGCTGCCCATGGCGAAAGTGCCCATACCCTGTCTCGGTTGTAACCAATAGACAATAAGGAGAACCAGAAACGAGAAAATCACCAGCGCACCTGACAGCCAATGGGCCTGCTGGAAATTAAGTGCCTCCACATAATCGTAAATCTGCACTGAAACGACTCTGGTCTCTCCCGGAATATTTCCACCTATCATAAGCACCACACCGAATTCTCCTACCGTGTGGGCAAAACCCAGCACCGAGGCTGTAATGAAACCATGCCGAGACAAGGGCAGCACAACGTTGAAAAACCGGTCCCAGGGGCCGGCATGTAAGGTCGCTGCCATCTCCAGCGGCCTGGTACCGAGACTGGCAAATGTATTGTGTAGAGGCTGTACCACAAATGGCAATGAATAGAGCACCGAGCCCACCACTAGCCCCTGAAAGGTGAAGGGCAAACTTCCTAAACCCAGCGCAACGGTAAGCTGACCGATAAGGCCTTGTGGACCAAGTATAATCAGCAGGTAGAAGCCCAGCACTGTGGGGGGGAGCACCAGTGGTAGAGCCACCACGGCTGCAACCGGGCCTCGCCAGCCGGAGCGAGAGGTAGCAAGCCACCAAGCCAAGGGGGTGCTCAGAATGAGTAGCAGTATGGTAGAGATGCTGGCAAGCTGCAAAGTTAAAGCTATGGCAAGCCAGTCTGCCTCTGAAAAGGTCATTCGCAAATAATTCAGGCAATTTTCGTTATATATTAATTTATACTACGTCAGATTGCCAATTTCAAGCAGACTTCGCCGCTTTATGGTAACGATCCCATAAGGCAGAAGGTGATGGATAGTTGCACTACATACCAACACCTCGCTGCCGTCAAGAAAAACTGCCGACACTGCGGAATTGATCCTCCGAGGTGCCAAGCGGGTCGGTTTGGCATGGCTTGACTTGTTATTTGGGTTAGTGAAAATCTTACAGTGTAAATCCCCCCAAGGGAGTTACGCTGTTCTAAAGCCCTTGATTTACATAGCCTTAGGGCAACCTCAAAGAAAATTTACCCAAAAAAGAGGCCATTTTGGTCTACTTTTTTGGCATGCTCTTCGTTTTAGACGAATTTTAAACCCATGCCAAAACGGCCGAAAATTATCACCAGCTGGAATCTAACAACCGAATTATGACTGATTGCATTGTGGAAGTGAGTAATTGAACACAACTTGGTTGGGATTAGTCCTATTTTAGTCACAGCGATAAATTCAGATCTGAAGTATTGCCAATGCAGGAAAATTCACTTGCTGTTGCTTGTTGACAAAAACTTTCCATAACTTGACAATCATCATGCAGATTGACCAATGTCAATGGCATAATATAATATTGTCTTGAAGTATTTAGCACATTAGATGGCTGAGTCAACAGTGCTATAGCAAGTGCAACAGAAGGGCAAAAAGTGTAGCGTACAGAATGATTGATGCTTTTGGGATAAAACCTTGACTTGAAATTAGAGGAGACATCATTGAATACCGCATTCGATACACTAACAGCTTCGAACAACTTACAGAAGACAGGCATAGAGAAAAGCCAAGCCGATGCCATTGCTCTAGTAGTCAACAACGCTCATGGAATGCTGGTTACAAAGACTGATCTTGCAGCAGTCAAGACTGATCTTGCTGCGGCTATGAATGCACAGAAGGTCGAGCTGACTGCCGCCATGAACGAGCAGAAAGCCGAGCTGACTGCCGCCATGAACGATCAGAAAACCGAGCTGACTGCCGCCATGAACGAGCAAAAGACCGAGCTGACTGCCGCCATGAACGAGCAAAAGACCGAGCTGACTGCCGCCATGGCCAAACTGGTCGCAGCAATTAACGGACAAAATAATAAAATCGAAAAGTTGAATAACGATATGAAGTGGGTCAAGATTATCGGAGGCACAATCAGTACCATACTGGTTCTGCCCTACATTGCAAACTTTTTAGGTGGTTAGTATCTGGAATAAAACCCTCTATATTAGCTTGGATTATTTGAAAATACTGGAAAATCGCTAAGATATGGTATTTACGATATCATGGCTAACCTCGGAAGCATATATGTGGGAAAATCCTCTGACACGCCACAATTCGCCGCCGAGTGTTTGGCCAGTTGGTGGAAAACCGAAGTCAGGCACGTTATCGACAGGCAACTGAGCAGGTCATCCTAGCTGACAGCGGTGAGCAATGGCTGCCGCCCTCATGCATGGAAGTACTTCCTTCAGCAGCTCCTCGCCAATGACTGTAATCTTCAA
>JAPORB010000039.1:14737-18239 GCA_026710425.1 Gammaproteobacteria bacterium | reverse complement strand
ATACAGGATATGCTCCGGATTGCCACCGCGATAAAAATCCTTCTTGCGATTGAAGAAGCCCCTGCTTGCTTTGCCGCCACCTGCTTCAATCGCCGCCTCTACTTGGTCATCTGTATTGTCGCTTATCTCATCATTGATTAACCAATGACCCGCAAGTCCGATGCGAATATCCTGCGCCTGTACAATTCCAGTGCATACCGTTATCCATAGTAATGCACCAATCGCAAGCGTCTTTGTCATATTTTATTTACTCCTGGATTCAGCATAACGTTGGAGAGAGCATCTCCTTACTCAAGGTCCAACAACCACAGATCATCGGCACAATGACTTTTTATCTCAATAGTAAAACTCACAACAACCCGTTACGCCATGAGGCAATAGCCTGACCAATTTCTAACGGCGAGTCTTCCTGAAGGAAATGATTGCCATTCACAGTGACCTCCTGTTGATTGGGCCAGCGGCGACAGAACTCACGCTGTTCACCAATTAGGATTGCGCCTGGTTCGGCATTGACAAACAATTTGGGTATGTCTGATTTGGACAACCAGTCGGCGTAGGCATTCACAATAGCCACCACTTCCGCAGGCTTGCCATCAATAGGAATTTGGCGCGGCCAAGTCAAGGTAGGACGCCGATCTTCGCCAGGACGAATAAACGGACGCCGATAGACTGTCATCTCCTCCTCGCTGAGCTGGCGCATCACAGATCCGGGCAAAACTCTCTCAACGAATACGTTTTTTTCCAGCACCATATTTTCACCAGCTGGAGACCGAAATCCTTGGAAAACTCCGCGAGCAGCTTCTGGCCAGTCGCTCCAACTTACCGGTCGCACAATGGCTTCCATATAAACGATTCCCATTACGGCATCCCGATGCCGATTGGCCCAGTCAAATCCAAGCCCCGAACCCCAGTCATGTAGCACCAGAGTTACCTTATCGTTCACTCCAAGGGCCTTCCAGGCCTCGTCAAGATACCCCCTATGTTCGCTAAGGCTGTAGCTGCCGGGTCCTGAATCTTCCAGCTTTTCAGAGTCTCCCATGCCAATTAGATCAACAGCGATGCAGCGACCCTGATCCTGCAACAACGGCATGATATTGCGCCACAGGTATGAAGAGGTCGGATTCCCATGCTGAAACACAATAGGATCGCCCTCCCCCATTTCCACATAGGCCATGGTTTTACCTTTTATAGTGAGGGTTTTCTTCGTCGGTTCTGCTGTGCTGATCATTGCGGAAATCTCCTTGTCTGCTTGACGAAAGAATACTCCCGATAACAGGTCAGTTCAAACTGAATCAGGGCAGGATTATATTCAACTACTTCCTGGCAGATACCAAAGTAATAGCTCCAAAATAGCAAAGACGAAGTGAGTTATCGCCATGCCAAACAGGTCGCCAGCAAAGCTACTGCTCTAGTCCCATATTAAACAGAAAATCAATGGCCCTTAACCCGTCAAGAATTACAATGAGAATAATGGCAGAACTAACAATCGCCACTATGCTGCTGAGAAATTAAGTGAAATACTCCACAACGGCGGCTTGTCGAATTGGCACCGCTACCAAACAGAATGAGTACCATCAGCAGCAGGTTGATGCCAGAATAAAGCTGACAACAGCCAATCAGTAGATCCATAACGAAGCTGTACCAGCTAAGGGACCTTAGCAGTATCTGCAAAGGCGATACCGATTGAACTGATGGCAGATAATCGGCTATTCTCCACCTCTGGATTGGATTCTGAATCAGAAAACCAGTGGCCCAATATAAAAGGAGGCACAACCTAATGACTATGCAAAATACACCGCTCCTCATGTCGAGGATCCTTGGCAGAGGTGCCATGCTTGACCCCGAAGTCGAAGTTGTTACTGCTCAGGCTGAGGGCACACACCGACAGACGCTCAAGCAAACCTGGGAACGCGCTCAACAACTCGCACATGCATTGAATGCCCACGGCATTAAGATTGGTGATCGAGTGGCCAGCTTCATGTGGAATAACTACCGCCATTTGGAACTCTACCAAGGCGTTCCCTGTATGGGATCAGTACTGCACACCCTCAATATCAGACTTTCATCCAAGGATCTCGTATATATCATTAACCATGCGGCTGACAGGATTATTTTCGCTGACGAGGACTTGCTGCCACTACTGGAGCGGCTTTGGGATAAGGTTCCCTGTGTTGAATTGCTGGTAATTTGTCGCCACGGCGAAGGCGGGGAAAGCAGTTTCAAGAATCAGGTCGATTATGAGGATTTTATTGCCGGACATAAAGCCAACTATGACTGGCCGGATCTCCCGGAAACTGCTCCCATGGGTCTGTGCTATACCTCAGGAACAACTGGCAATCCCAAGGGCGTGATGTATACAAACCGCTCCACTTACCTGCATACAATCACAGAATCGATGACTGATGCCATCGGTCTGTCTGCACTGGATTCCTCATTGGGTATCGTGCCGATGTTCCATGCCATGGGCTGGGGTCTGCCCTTTGCAGCCTCCATGCTCGGCACCAAGCAGGTCATGCCGCACCGATTCATGACACCGGATTCCTTTCTGAATCTGATCCAGAATGAGAAGGTCACCATCTCGGCCGGCGTACCGACTATCTGGCAAGGTGTACGTGCCACTCTGGAGGCCAAACCGGATACTTGGGATTTATCCAACCTCACCCGCTGTACCTGCGGCGGCTCAGCACCACCAGTCGAGATGATGCGCTGGTACTGGAAAACCTACAATATCGAAATTCTGCAAGGCTGGGGTATGACGGAAACCAACCCGCTGGGCACCCTGTCGCACAAAGTGGCTAAATATTCACAACACGGTATCCCGGAAGAGAAGCAGTTCGAGAATATTGCCAAAGCTGGGCTGACCATGCCGGGGTTGGAAATCGAAATCTTCGACGAGGATTGGAACCCGCTGCCCCACGATGGCGAGGCTATAGGCGAACTCTGCATTCGCGGCCCCTGGATTGCTGCTGAATACTACAATGACCCACAGCCGGAAAAATTCCATGATGGCTGGCTGGTGACCGGAGACGTGGCAAAGATTGATGCCGAACAGTACATTATTATTTGTGACCGTTCCAAGGACATGATCAAGTCTGGAGGTGAATGGATTTCTTCGGTTGACTTGGAAAACCACATTGTGGCACTACCGGAAATTGCCCAGGCGGCAGTGGTAGCCCAGCCCCACCCGAAGTGGGACGAACGACCAGTGGCCGTAGTCACCATGGCTGAGGGAAAGGAGCTTGATCAGGCTACGGTAATTGAGCACTGTAGCAAAGCCTTTGCCAAGTGGCAATTGCCCGATGAGGTGGTGGTGGTGGACTCCATGCCCATTGGTCCCACCGGTAAGATTGAGAAAAAGACAATTCGTGCCAACTTCGAAAAAGAAGGCTATCAGCTGCCGGATTTGCGCTGACAGTTTATCTGCTATAGCGGGTATCTGATATACACACAGAATGGCGGCCCACTAAGGAGCTGTTATGTACCTTGCTTTATTCATGCACTG
>JAPORB010000039.1:0-14727 GCA_026710425.1 Gammaproteobacteria bacterium | reverse complement strand
ATTCGGTGATCCGCGTGCCGTGCTCGGAGACGAAGCTAAGGAGCTGTTATGTACCTTGCTTTATTCATGCACTGAGGTGGGTAAGGGAGAATCCCTTCCCGCTCACATATTCCTGCCATGACCCTGGCGGTGGAGTTATTACTTATCTTCTAACAATTCCCTGTTTTACAAATAGTTCCTGCATCCCTTGGAATATCCGGCATGAATGTTGACTTGTTTGTGTATTGATGATTGTGTAACAGATTGTTCGCAGCATTTACTGGTGATATCGGCCTGGCTATCTTATTTGGTTGGCTTCCTCTTGTGTTTTACTTAGTAGCAAGCAATTACAATTTTTGCATAATAATATTCTGAGGGTTATTTTGTGAAAAGCTGAGGTTTTCTGCAAATTAGAATTGCGCTTCATTTTGCTTTGGGGCCTTGATTGAGAGCTAAGCTAGCAGTCCCCCCCCCCCCCTCCCTTTTGACTACATAATCTGTATATAGCCAAGTGAATATTCTAACAAACCAACAGTTTCTGGAGTTACTGCTACAAGGTTTCTGGATAACCGCTGCGGTTAGCTCTATGTATGTAGTTGGAAGCTTTATGCTGGGTCTCTCTGCCGCATTACTGCAGTCTGCTGGTGGACCAGTAGTTTCATTTATGTCAAAAGCTTATGAAGAACTATTTCGCAATATCCCATTCATTGTATTAATTTTTTTCTTTTACTTTGGCTTACCCGTTTTGGGTGTATTTATATCACCTTTCTTTACAGGCGTTTTAGCACTCTCTGTCGCTGTTGGTGCTTACAATACTGCAATTATACGCGCTGGCATTGATCAAGTGGATAAAGATATTGTCTCTGCTGCGGTCTCTTTTGGTCATTCCAAATACCAAATATACAGTCGCATATTGCTTCCTATAGCATTACGAACATCTATCAGGCCACTAGGATCAATGTTTGCTAACTTGATCCTTACCAGCTCAATTCTCTCCACAATCACATTGAATGAGTTGACAGGTTCAGCCAAGATCATTGCTTCGTACACATTTAAGCCATTTGAAGTGTATGTTCTACTGATGCTTTTTTATTGTGTGTTGACATATGCTATTACAATTCTCATCAATCTTATGCATACTCGAATGAATAAAATTATGGTGAACTAGCTTTGGAAGTTTATTCGCATATATCCCGTGAATTCAGTGTGTACGATCTCCAGCTTTGGCTGCAGGGTTTTTCTTCAACATTGTTTATATTTTTGCTGTCAATGAGTATTGGAATAGCATCTGGTTTGCTGTTAGCACCATTCCGCTATTTTAAGGTTAAGTTAGTTGGCAGTCTGATATATGGTGCAGCTGAATTTTTCAGAAACTCACCAGTGTTGGTACAGTTATTTTTAGTTTATTTTGGGGTTCCAATGTTTTTCCAGTTGGAACTTTCACCTTTTTTCGCAGCAATCTTGACCCTTAGCATGAATACTGCTGCTTTTAGCTTGATAATCTTTGTATCAGCAATGGAGGCAATAGACCGTGAGCAAATACTCGCTGCAGAATCTTTTGGGTTACGCAGGCGTCAGATTCTACAAAAAATTATAGGCCCACAGGCAATGATCATCGCCATACCTATGCTGGTAGGAATCGCTATAAACCAGCTACAGGTCACCTCCCTTATTTCCGTTATTGGTTTTATTGATATCACAAAAGTCGGAGAGATCCTGAATCAACGAACATTAAAGCCATTTATTGTATGGCCACTCATTGGCCTAACCTACTTTGCCCTCGCTCAGCTTATTTCTTACTTAGGTGCATGGCTAGGCAAACGTTTGAGCCACCATCTGCAGTATAGATCGGTAGTGGAAACAGCATAAGCATGATTAAAGTCTCTAACTTAACGAAAAGGTTCGGCGACAATGTGATTTTAAATAATATAAATCTGACCGTCGAGCAAGGTGAGATTGTCTCCATACTAGGCGCAAGTGGTTCAGGTAAAAGCACCTTCTTGAAGTGTATCAATGGTCTCGAAAATTTTGAGGATGGCAAAATCTCTGTGGATGGACTCTCTGTTTCCAAAAAAGATGAGCTTCGACAAATCAGGACTTTTTGTTCTACTGTTTTTCAGCGATTCAACCTTTATCCTCATCTTACAGTTCTTGAGAATATCACTCTTGCGCCTATTGAGGTCTTAAAAGAACCTATCAATTCCGCTAGAGATCACGCACTCCTTTTGTTGGAACGCGTCGGGCTCACAGAATTCTCGGGACGGTTTCCTGCTACACTCTCTGGCGGACAGCAACAGCGTGTAGGAATATGTCGAGCTCTGGCGATGAGGCCCCGATATCTACTGCTGGATGAGGTAACAAGTTCGCTTGATCCGGAAATGACAGGGGAAGTACTGGATGTATTGGCTGACTTGGCATCTGGTGAAACGGCTATGTTACTTGTCACTCATGAAATCGGATTTGCCCGCAAAATATCATCCCGTATTGCCTTCATACACCAAGGCATCCTAGTGGTCGATTTGCCAACTAAGCAATTCTTTTCTGCGGCAGGTGGTCTTTCAGATGGTCGAGTTGCGGCATTCTTGAGCAAAATGGAGTTGAGGTAAGCTAATGCAATTGCTTGCTAATTCAGAAGCGGAATCAGGAATATTTACAGCCGCAGAAATGCTTTTGTCGGGTCAGGGTGGCCTCACAGCATGTGTCGAGGGAATATCTTTAGTCGAGCGTGATCCAGGTGTCAGGAGTGTTGGCTATGGTGGCTGGCCCAACATACTGGGTGAGATGGAATTCGATGCAGCGGTAATGGATGGCGATACTCGACAAATTGGTGCTGTAGGAGGACTAAAGGGATTCCTTTCAGCGGTCCGTGTTGCTCTGGCCGTTAAGGATAAAAGTCAACATGAAATACTGGTGGGCGAAGGGGCGGCGATATTTGCCAAATCAATGGGGTTTGAGGCTGAGAACACTCTCTATCCACCTTCCAGGGAAACCTGGTGGGCAAAACTGAGAGAGGTTTTGTCAGAAGAAGAAATGGATCGATTTCCCAATATTGATCTATCGGCAGTGAATAAGCTCATAACAGATCCTGAAAAGGTGCGGGATACAACCGTATTTCTGGCGCAGGATACTGATTGCGGTCTGCATGTGGCCACGAGTACCTCAGGATGGGCATGGAAACACCCAGGGCGCCTCGGCGACTCACCCATCCCCGGTGCCGGATTTTATGCCGACTCCAGATACGGAGCGGCAGCATGTACACATACGGGAGAAATGACCATTAGAACATCGACTGCCCGTACTATTGTATTATGCTTGCAAATGGGAATGAAATTGGATTTAGCCATAGATTTTGCCGTGAAAGACCTTCTGGAACTGAGTACAGGTTTTTTGGGTGGTGTTGTCATCCATGCGTTAGATACTTATGGAAATCATCGTATTGCCAATTGCCAATGTGAGGAAGATATCTTCTATTGGTATTGGGATGATACATTAAGCCAACCTGAAAAACGCCTTGCAGAACCATGGAGGGAGCTGTAATGCGAAAATTGAGATTGCTGCTTTTTCTGTTCATGTTATCTCTATGGTTTGCAACATCAGACAGTTTTGCTCAAGACCGTCTCGAACTAATCAAGGAGCGAGGCATTATAAAAATAGGAGTTTCGCTGGGTGCTGTCCCAATCGGTTTCAGGGATAATCGTAATAAGCCAGCCGGTTACAGCGTGGAACTGGCGCATGCAGTTGCCAACAAACTGGGTGTCCGTGCCAAGCTAATTGATGTTCATGGAGATGCCCGGATTAGTATGCTGATCTCTGGACAAATTGATTTGGCTATCGCAAATTTGACGATAACCGAATCTCGCGCTGAGGCCATTGACTTCAGTATTCCATATCTGAAGACAGGACTTCGTATAATTGTTCAAGGGGGTCATGATATTCAGGATGTGAAGCAACTTGCTGGAAAGTCAATCGTGGTTGGACGTGGCTCTAGCGGGGAGATATACATTCGTGAAAACGTGCCTGATGCAAAGCTTGTATATACGGATAGATTTGCTCCAAACGGCTTACTTTTACTAAAACAAGGACGCGTATTCGCGGCGATAGAAGATAATACGATAATTGACTATCTGGCCTTATCCGAACCATACCTGGAATTGGTGCCTGGCATTATATCGAGTGGACCAATCGGAATTGGCATTGCAAAGGGTAATCCAGCTCTGCGCTCATGGGTAAATACCCATATTAATGAATATATTAAGAGTGGTGCTTATGAAGCCTCATTCAAAAAATGGTGGGGTACCTCTATCGAGCCTCCTGTTCTATGAAAACTGGTTTCGCTGGATTCACCTAATCTGAATGGGTTGACATTTATTGATAACCTTCGCAGTTTAATAATATCTGGCTTTTAACCATCTAAGGACTGCTATTTCAGTCGTCAGCACTCATTGCGTTGTTATATTGGAAGATCCGCTCATTTAAATTCAACGAGAAAAATATATCACTGTGAAACTAGTAATTGATATAGGCGGTACCAAAACGGAATTTGGGGTATTTGATGAAAAAAGTAACCTGCTCAGAACGCACACAATCTCGACACCAGTCCATAATCGGTCTGGTTTAATTGATGAAATCAAGTCTGAATCAAGTAGGTTGGCTCAATCAAATGAGATATTTACTCAGGTTAATATTTCAATTGCAGGAACTTCAAACCCGGAATCAGCACAAATTACGAGTTCAAACGTACCTGCCATCGCTGGATTAGGATTTAAGGATGATTTGGAGAATGCTCTTTCCACCCCTTGCCAAATCGCCAATGATGCTTCTTGCTATGCGCTTGCAGAGGCGCATAAAGGCATTGGTAGAAACCATGCCGTCGTATTAGGAATTATTTTGGGTTCAGGTATCGGTGGAGGGATAGTGATAAATGGCTCACTCCTTCCCGGCCTAACTGGGATTGCTGGAGAATTAGGTCATTCCAATAATCTTGCTGCCAGAATGAAAGCACTTGAAATTGTTCCAGATGAGTGTGATTGCGGTGCTGGTACATGTCTGGATGTTTATGGTGCGGGAATCGGCCTTAATCGTCTGCATATGGCATTGACAAATAACGACCTTCCTGCAAAAGAAATTCTCTCATTGTGGGATACTAAAGATGACACTGTGTTAAAAACGGTCGAAATTTTCATGGATCTCGTCAGTGATACCCTTGCGCAGATAGTCAATTTTATTGATCCTCATATAGTGCCAATTACCGGCGGATTGTCAAATTCACAGAAGCTTATTGAGTCGCTGGACAGGGTCGTGCGAGCAAAGACTCTAGCAAAACTTGAAACCCCTCTTATCGTTCCTTCAACATTAAAAGGGAACGGATGTCTACTGGGTGCTGCAATGTTGCCAAACATAGCAATTTGAGAAAATTAAGCATGCCAAGAATACTGGAGGTATGTATCGACAAAATTGCGGATGCAGAGGCTGCGGTGGAGGCAGGAGCGCATCGGTTGGAGCTATGCGCATCTCTCAATGAAGGTGGCTTAACTCCGTCTGCTGGTAGTTTGTTGGCATATTCTCAAATCAACTGTGCAGCTTCGGTGATGATCCGCCCCCGTGCAGGAAACTTTGTTTATACAACGAAGGAAATCGATATAATGATGGATGATATCAAGTATGTTAAATCCCTCGGATTTTATGGCGTTGTATTCGGAACATTAACACCAGACAATGAGCTTGATACTAGAGCTATGAGAAGATTAATGTCGGTCTCGGGCGGTCTGTCGGTAACGCTTCATAGAGCCTTCGATTTTATCGAAGATCAGTATCAAGCATTGGAACAAGCCATTTCACTGGGTATTGACCGCATACTGACCTCCGGGGGGCGAAACACAGCCATAGAGGGAATGAATGTGCTCGAAGTGCTTGTTGGAAAAGCGGAAGAAGGCATTCAAATCATGCCAGGTTCTGGAATCACACCGACAAATATTGTTGAGTTGATGAAGATAGATGGCATCAACGAATACCATGCATCTTGTAAGTCAAAGGTGGTTGTGGAAACTAACAATTCGGCTATTTCACTTGGAACTGGTAATGCTTTATCGGAATTTCAAACTGATTCTCGAAAAGTCAAAGCCTGTATTGCTGCCTTGAACTCATCATGAGGAAATTTGACTGATTTCAGACAGGTCCAATTCCGAAGTTTGTCTGAACTCTCAGTAACTCACAGCAACTCAGGCGTGAACTGCCTTGAGTAATAAAGATTTCCCGGTTTTCACTTCCCGATCAAAAGCAATACCAATTAGATGCATGGTCAAATTGAGATGTCGATACTTGTCCATGTAGCCTCGATCCTGAATCTGTGCAATAGCCCCCACGGCTGTCTCCTCCAGCTTGTCTGTATAGGCCATCTTTAGCTCGAACACAAAAACCTGATCTTTGTGGAGTACCACCATGTCGGCGCGTCCACGCCTTGAGGACTCCTCGGCCCGAACATCCAGTCCAACCATACGCAAACAACCAAAAAGAATTGTGGCATACCAGCATTCTTTACGAGCGTTTTCACCAAGCCATTGATAGGGTATCCCTGCCAGAAAATAACCCAACTGATCAGCAAAAGTCTGGAATTCATTAGTCGCCAGCAGCTCGGCAAAGGAGTGACCTTGATTGGAGATATTAATGTCTAGTGGCTCCAGAAACTCAAAAAAGTATCGGATCAGACTGTCGCGCACCTCAAAATTCGGATAATCCAACGAGTAGATTGTCGCTGTACCGCTTGTTTCCTCACCAACGATGGTCAGATATCCGGTCTGGAAAAATAATGCCATTGAACCGATATTTGCGACATCGAATCTTGACAGTTCCGACTCACTCACTTTCGGTTTTTCCAGGTCCAACAGACTGATATTCCTGTCCATCATCAAAGTCAGAAGAAAAGAGGGAGTACCGGTTTCGAACCAGTAGGGATTAAACTTACGCCTTTCGAATAGCAGCAGGACATCATATGGATTATAGACTTTCTCATCTCCGCACCAGTTGTAACCATTATACCAATCATGGATCTTATTGCGATCTAGGCCCTTAATCTCTGGAGCAAAAACCGTATCCAGATCCTTGTCGGTGAATCCACAAATCGTGGCATAGTTAGGGTGTAGGCTGATGTTATCAAGATGATTGAGATCAGAGAACAAATTGATCTTAGTGAACATGCTGACACCAGTGACAAGGACAAAGCGAACATGTTCTTCACTGCCCTTTATAATGCCATAGATTCCGTGTAGCTTTTCTCTAATAGCTAAAGCCATTTGCTTGTTGTCGATAACGTCCAAAATCGGTTTGTCGTACTCATCTACCAATACCACAACTTGCTGTCCAGTGGCATGATGCAGGCGATCCAACAGATCCAGCAAATAGTCCTGTGCAGTTTCGCTGGGAATAACTTCAAGACCTGCATTACGCTCAATAATGCTCAGCTGCATAATGGCACTTCGCTCAATATCCTCGGGGCAGGTAAAGGTGCCATTGAAACTCAGCCTGAGAACGGGATGCCTGATTGACCAGTCCCAGTTGTCATGGATGAAAAGGCCCTTGAACAAGGGTTCATTACCCTCGAAAAGATCCTTCAAAGTGTGAACCAACAGACTCTTGCCGAAACGCCGTGGGCGGGACAGAAAATAACGCCTTCCCCTGCTCACCAGTCTGTGGATAAGAGCAGTTTTGTCTACGTAATAGCAATCAGTTTCACGAATTTCACGGAAAGTTTGAGCACCAAGCAGAAGTCTCTGTCGGTTCATGATCAGCCATTTGATTCGGAAGAATTAAATTAAGAGTTAACCATCCTGACTATAGATTTACATCACTTAACCGGCACACTGTCGTTCTACTCATAAGCGAATCCGCCATATTCTCTACGAAAACTGATGTCCAGGTTCATCAATTCGTTGAAAATAGTGTCACCTCTTTTAAGCAAGCGAGGGAATTGAGCAGTTTTATCGACTTTGCAAAAACATCCAGCCCACAGGGTGGAAGATTTCTGAAATGTAATTGGAAGGTGGTGAATTGGCATTATTTAATTTGTTATTGCTACAAAGTAATTAATACCTCATGTTATGGGAATCCTGATTTTCTCAAATGTAATCAGTCAGGATCTGTAAGCGCATAACCAGCCCCTTCAATATCAGCAGTTCTGGCACCAGCCAATATACCGGGCAAAGCATAATTGCCTTCGTGGCAAGCATATTCAAACATCTGCTCCATGCTGCGATTCATGGGCAGCTCTCCACTCCAGGGTTGAGTGTAATTTTGTGGATCTTCCACTGTGAACTGGTAGAGGATAGTGTCATTGGCAATGCGAGTAAATCGCTCAACAACTTTCATCTGTTCTGATCCGTAGAAACGGTGATCCAGAGAAGATCTCAAGTTTTGCTGCGGGTGAAAATTGGTTGTCTCTACCACTAGAGTTTCATTCTCATAATAACCCACGGAGTCACCCATCCATTTTTCCTGTGGCGGACTTTGGAATTCGCTATTGAGCCGGATGATGCGTACATCATGATTCATCTCTGCCATAAGCATGACATAGTCTCGGTTCTGTACGATCTGCGTCATGTTATTGTATAGCACTGGCAACTTGGGCGGTCCTCCGGTTGAACCGAAGCCAACGACACAACGCTCGCCCAAAGGGCGCACCTCAGGACCGTCGTAGGTGTTCCTGGAAAACATGGCCGCGCTAAAATTGGCTCGCCCCTGTTCACTGTAGGGTAGCTTACCGTCTGAAGGGTCGACGACAATGGAGGTCCTGATCTCACCATTGATCATTGCCAATCGTTCTCCTGGATCCATCCAGAAAGCATTGTAACCGCCAACATTATTCCCGGCTGTCGGCGCATCACGGTCTGGATCGCTTGGACGGCTATCGGCTTCGGTGAAAGCCAGGAAACGGGATTCGATCCGCAAAGCTTCCTCTTCGGTGATAACCAGTTTGCCGCTATACTGTTCCGCCCGCTCCAGATTTGTCTGGGTGGCAATGGACCAGACACCCTGTAAATCCGGCACACCAAACTCGGTACGCGGTACGATGTAGCCGTTTTCTCCGGCCAGAGTTAACTGACCTATCAATATTGTAGCTGAAAAGATCAAATTAATTGCCATTGTGTTGTTCACTACAAGCTCCTATTGAGGGTCAGTAGTCAATCGGGTGATTCAATCTTGTTAGGCAAAATTATGACATTCCACACCTGGAAATCAAACAAGCATTCCTGAATCTGAAATAAATCTCGATCCTATAACAAATGTCAAAAACCGACGCATCATACCCATAACTGGCAAAGCGAGTTTCCACTACATATTGTTAATGAAAATAACGATGAGAGGATCAAAGGGGAAGGCAGTTTAACTACCAAAGTTTGCAGTCAGTATAAAAAACCGGACAAGCTCTAGGAACGGATTTCAGACAGGTCTCATTACCGCTCCTACTCCATGGATAATAGTGTCTATTCACAGAGACCCAGTTGGAAAGATAGATTCAAGGCCAACAAATCCGGGCAGATCAAGTATGATACTCCCTGCAGTTCTTTGCTTTGAAGCAAGAAATATTCCAGCGACTTTCGAGTCAGTGTCCTCATACGCCGGACCTTTTGTCTGCCACAATCTACACTGGCCACCGTTATGTTATGTCAAACCACAAAAAACCACCTCGCCGACCTTTGCTAAAGAATAGTAAGGTGAAAAGGTTCGCAGACCAGCCGGCTTTCAACTGACTTACATGCAATTCTAGTGTGAGTTTTCAGATTTCTCGTGCGATCAGCAGCTTCATGATCTCATTGCTACCACCATAGATTTTCTGCACTCTACTGTCGGCATACATCTTGGCAATCGGATACTCCATCATGTAGCCGTAGCCGCCGAAGAATTGCAGACAGGTGTCAACAATTTCACACTGCTTCTGTGCAGTCCACCACTTAGCCATGGAAGCGGTAGCTGTATCGAGCTTGCCAGCCTTCAGCTTCATCACACAGTCATCCACAAAGGTGCGTGCGATGCGGGCCTCAGTCAAACACTCTGCCAGACGGAACTGAGTATTCTGAAAGTCTAGAATTCGTTTACCAAAGGCTTTGCGCTCCTTAACGTACTCCGAGGTCAGACGCAATGCCTTTTCCATAGCAGCACAGGCACCCACAGCAATGATTAATCGCTCCTGAGGCAGTTGCTGCATCAATTGAACAAACCCTTTGCCTTCTTCAGTCCCTAACAGAAAGGAAGTGGGCACCTTCACCTCATCAAAAAACAGTTCGGCCGTGTCCTGAGCCTTTAGCCCCAGTTTTTCCAAGTTACGCCCACGCCTGAAGCCGCCCTTTTCTCCAACCATGTCGGTTTCCAACATTACTAGGGAAATGCCTTTGGCACTTTCATCCGGGTCGGTCTTCGCCACCACACAAATCAGATTGGCCGTCATCCCATTGGTAATGAAGGTTTTCTGGCCATTGATTACATAATCATCACCGCAACGACCTGCTGTGGTGGCAACTGACTGCAAATCGGATCCGGTGCCCGGCTCTGACATGGCAATGGCCGCCACCAGTTCACCGCTGGCCATTTTTGGCAACCAACGCTGTTTCTGATCCTCGGTACCGTAGGCAGTAATATAATGGGCCACAATGCCAGAATGCACTCCGTTGCCAAAACCGGTAACGTTGGCCCGGTTAAGTTCCTGAAGTAGCACCATTTCATGGCGAAAATCGCCGCCACCTCCGCCCCATTGTTGCGGAATGGAAGCACAGAGCAGACCAGCCTCGCCAGCCTTGTACCAGGCATCGCGATCAACGAACCCCTGCTCATCCCATTTACTGGCGCGGGGAGCAAATTCCCGCTCGACAAATTTTCTGCAAGCATCCTGTAGGATATTAAGTTCTTCATCCATCCAGGGTGACTGGTAATCTTCTAGATACGACATAAATATTTAATTCGGTAAAGAATCCATCCGTTCAATAATCATGGCATTAGCGGTACCGCCACCTTCACATATTGCCAGTAAGCCGTAACGTTTTTCCTGACGTTCCAGTTCATGCACCAAAGTAGTCATCAATTTGGCACCTGTACCGCCCAAAGGATGGCCAAGAGCCTGTGCACCGCCGTTCACATTCAGCTTGTCCATGTCTGCTCCCACTGCCTTGGCCCAGGCCAAGGGAACGGAACCGAAGGCTTCATTTACTTCATACAGATCTATATCATCAATATTCAGCCCCGCCTTCTCCAGCACTTTCTGTGTGGCCGGTATGGGTCCCTCCAGCATGATTACCGGATCCGATCCAACCACCGCCAGGGAATGAATTTTAGCGCGTACTTTCAGATCAAATTTTTTGACGGATTCTTCATTGGCTACCATTACTGCCGCCGAGCCATCGCTGATTTGACTGGCAGTACCTGCTGTAATTACACCATCTTCCCGCAGAGGTTTTAGTCCTTGCATAGCCTCAAGTGAAGCATCAAAACGGATACCCTCATCAATCTGATGATAATCGCTGCTGCCATCTTCCAGTTTGATTGGCAGTGGTACCACTTCCTGCTTGAAGCGTCCTTCCTTGGTTGCCGTTGCTGCGCGTTGATGACTGAGCAGGCCAAAGGCATCCAGTTCCTTGCGAGTAATTTCATACTTTTCAGCCAGCAGTTCAGCCCCATCAAATTGGCTGAACTGGATACCAGGATACTGTAATTCCAGACGTTCACCCTTGGGTTTGCCACGCCCCTTTTCCAGCCCATCGCGTACATTCGACCCAATCTCAACTGTACTCATTGCTTCTACTCCGCCAGCGATCACAACATCCTGAGTACCGGACATAACCGCCTGTGCAGCGAACTGAATTGCCTGCAGGGATGACCCACACTGTCTGTCTACTGCGGTGCCGGGCACCTCAAGTGCCAACTTTGAGGACAGGGATACATTACGTCCAAGGTTACTGGCCTGGGCACCAATCTGAACTACCACTCCGAAGATCACATCATCGACCCTGTCCGTGGGGATTCCAGTGCGATCCACCAATTCGTCAACGACCATGGCTCCCATATCAACCGGATGTATCTTGCTCAATCGCCCATTTTTTCTACCGGTTGCAGTTCGTACGGCACCAACGATATATGCGTCAGTCATTTCCTACTCCTTCTATATAGATCATCTATGATTAGCTTAAATGTACTGATTAATTGCATTGCCAGGCCTAACACATATGCTGCCCAACCTGCTCTGCAGTTGTATTATTCAATTTCTGGCCTTTAGGCCGGCATGCGTATCCCTGCATCCAGTCGTATGGTCTCACCATTGAGATAACTACAGCGCACGATATGCGCCACCTCTTCGGCAAACTCCTCGGGATAGCCCAGTCGTTTCGGAAACTGGGTAATGGCTATCAGTGGTTCTCTGACCTTGTCCGGTGCCTTGGCCAGCAGGGGAGTCTCGAACACTCCTGGTGCAACCGTCATGACCCGAACCCCACGTTTGGCCAGATCTCGTGCAATAGGCAGTGTCATGGCAACAATACCACCCTTGCTTGCGGCATAACCGGCCTGTCCGGTCTGGCCATCAAAAGCAGCAATTGAAGCGACATTGATTATCACACCACGCTCCTGATCATTGGTCTGGGGTTCGTTGAGCTGCATGATCTCGGCACATAATCGAAGCACATTAAAGGTGCCAATGAGATTAACCCGAACGATATGCTCGAATCTGGCCAGAGGCATGGGTCCCTCTTTACCTACGGTTCGTGCGGCACCGCCAATTCCAGCTGAGTTGACATTGATATGGATAGTGCCAAAAGCGGCTTTAGCCTTTTCCAGGGCAGCGGCGACTGCTACTTCATCAGATACATCTCCACTGTGCCAGGCGGCGACTGTGCCCAGTTCAGCGGCGGCCTTTTCCAGTGCATCTTTATTGAGATCGTATAAAAAAACCCGCGCCCCGGAGGCCACAAAATTCTTAGCCGTGGCCAGTCCCAGTCCAGATGCACCGCCTGTTATGAAGGCAGTCTTATTCTGTAAGTCCATACAGTATTATGCTCCTAATATGATTTTCAGAATATTACTGATACAAGAATAATCCCATATCAAGGAAAATGACAATTTCTATTGTATGAAATATATCAATTGACAAATCAAGGATCGAGCCGTTACGTCAGAGAGTTGGGATACCTTCCGGAACAAAGAGGCCTGACTCCCCTTTGACTTCAATCCAGCGAAAGCTCCTTTTGGGTAAATCATAGCGATTTGTCTCATTCGACAGGTTAAATGTTCGCATTCAAATGCTTGGAAACTATGAGAAACCAGCTCTAAACTCTATTATAAGTTCACCAAAGCCAAGACAACTGATCCGAACTCAGGAGTAAACTCTCGCTGCAAAATAGTTCCGATTGCTAACCAGATTCTCTTTGTTGACCCTGATGCCCCTTCGAATTTTGTTGACGAACAGAGCAATAGTCAGGGCCTCAATCTGACCTCAGGTGAATTTTTATGCGGCATCAACTTGTCAGTTTCAGTGTTATTGGATTGTGGAGAGGTTGATCAGGAGTCAAACTAACATGGTAATTTGGGAGCTAATGTGAGTAAGAATTCCGGCAGTGAGCATGCGGTTTATCTGATGGAACCCATCCATCCTGCTTTTCAGATTTTTGATGGAACTGTCCAGCTTGACTTCAAGGCCATCAACTCTGCCGTCCAGCATCTCCATGTCGGCATGGGGGTTGGTTTTTTCCATCTGGAGGTCGTTTAGTGCGGCTTGGCGGTCTGCTTTTGTAATCAAGCCCCCTCTGCTCTAGATGACCAAGACAATGACCTTGACCTGTTTTTGTTCCAGACCCGTTTCCTAAAGTTCCTTTGCGGCGGTGAGCGTGCCGAGGTGGTGCTCATAGTAACTTACTAGGTACTATGTATTTAATCTTTGTGATACATACTAAGGCCTAGTACAGAAAAAAACAACTCTCTACATCTCCTCTCAGCTGATCCAGAAGTGCGGGTAATTTGAGTTGCTTCAGAACTTCCAGTGCCGCATATTCTGTACCGATAGTTCTTCCATCGAATAACGCATACTTGATACTTCCACCCGCTCATAACGAGACTCAGGGCTGTCTGCTCAGGTGGCGATGCGGCATTCTCTCGGAGGTGAGCGACAATCCGCTGGGCTTAGGCCTCGACCGTTGGCGGGAGGGCCAGTTCAACCAGGCTTTGCTGGCAGGAAGTCAGTGCCTCAACACGCTGACCTAACTCGGGCCAGACGGCTTTGTCAATATTGAAATACACGCCGAGGTTAAGCAGGGTCTTTTGTCGCACCTTGTTGCCATCACGCCAGTTGGTGACCAGGCGGTGAGACAGGCGGCGTGAGCAATCGATGGCAGCAGTTTCGATTTTGGTGGATCGGATGAACATGGGAGAAACGATATCGCCAATCCAGGGCAAATCAAGCCTCTGCGGTAAAAAGATGGCACAACATTCAGCCTAGATAGGGGAAGACCTCTGTCATTGCTGGATTTCAAGGTTGTCGGTACCTAAAAATCTGAGTCAAAATCGAAATTTTAAGGCCAAACTGTTGAAGATGGGCCAGGGCGTATCGTGCCGGTTTTTCGGACAAAGGGCCTTTTTCGGCAGAAAGTGTCTACTCTGGAAGGAAGCGTTGGCTCCCGCTACAGCCTCATTGGAAGACTTCCCTGTATACAGGACTACGAAGCGAATGCTGCCGTTCCCGGGAGGTTCTGCGGCGGGCTGTTATGGCTCCAGCGTGGG
>JAPORB010000094.1 GCA_026710425.1 Gammaproteobacteria bacterium | reverse complement strand
CCCCGAAAATGGTCGACTGCCTGAGGCACTGGAAGGTGTTCCTGTCCAGTATGACTCTCTGGGGCCTGATATTCCCGGTACCAGACCGGTGCGCAATGTGGTTGGCGGTATTGCCAAGGATGGACCAGAAGACCGTGCCCTTTCGGAGCGTTGTATCGTGGGCTTTAATTCCGGCCCGCCATTCACCCCCAGTCTGTATAACAACAACATGCAAATTATTCAAAGCAAGGATACAGCAGTCATCATGACTGAGATGATTCATGATGCCCGAATCGTGCCCTTGTTGGACCAGCCTCCCTTGCATAATGATATACGTCTCTGGTCTGGCGACTCCAGGGGATACTGGGACGGTGAGTCACTAGTGGTGGAAACGAAGAATTTTAACGGCTTGCGACAGACCTTCAATTCTCGCGGGTCCAACTACGATATGGTATTGACCGAACGGTTTACTCGGACGGCCTACGATGCCATGGATTATCAGTTTACAATTAATGACCCGTCGACCTACATGGATCGCATTACTGCGATTGTGCCCATGACCAAGGTCGCCGGACAAATTTATGAATATGCCTGTCATGAAGGCAACTATGGCATGGTCAATATATTACGCGGTGAACGCATGCAGGAAGCCCGAGCCGCAGAATCTGGACAGTAGCGGCTAGACAAAGCCGGGTTGCTGGCAACCAGAAGACTTATTTGACTAAAACAAATCCGATTTAGCTAACCCGATGACTCGCATCAGTAACCAAGGGTAAGGAATGAAACAAATTATCAGAGGTGTCCTCGGCGTACTATTGCTGGGGTTGTTCAACAATGCCATAGCTCAGCCGCTGGACGAGTTTCCGCGCACACCCGATGGCAAACCTGACTTCAGTGGAATATGGCAGGCCATGACCAAGGCTCACTACAATATCGAGCCTCATGCTGCTGCCTACGGACCTTATCCGGGACAGATGGGTGCCTTATCTGCCATTCCCGGATCCCAGGGCATTGTTTCCGATGGCCGTATCCCATACACGGAATCAGCCCTTCGCCAGCGTGATGACAACAAAATAAATGCCATTGACAAGGATCCGCTGACCAAGTGTTTTATGCCGGGTGTGCCTCGGGCCAACTACTTGCCATTTCCCTTTCAGATAGTCCAATCCACGGATGTGATTCTGATTGCCTATGAGTTTGCCGAGGCCAATCGTATTCTTTATGTTGACCAGCCGGAACTGGAATCTCAAGTTGATGCCTGGATGGGCCATTCCAATGCTCACTGGGAAGGAGATACGCTCGTGGTTCAAATTACTGGCCAAATGCCTGATACTTGGTTTGACCGCGCTGGCAATCATCACAGCTGGGAGATGGTGGTTGAAGAGCACTGGACTCCTATGGGCCCCAATCACATTCAATACCAGGCTACAATGACAGACCCGAATACATTTACCCAGCCATGGACTATCACTTTGCCTCTGTATCGACATGTTGCCGAAAACTATCAGTTACTGGAGTTCAAGTGCGCCGAGTTTGCAGAGGAATATCTCTATGGTGAGTTCCGCAAGCCGGGTACTCCGATCGGTAATCCCCCACAATAATATTTTTGGGTTGCGTAAAATAATCAATTCCACGACTTTGGAATTGCTTTGGTTACTGTCGGATGATGCACTACAGAGCATAACCAGACCTGTTGCTGGGCTCTTGCCCGTTGTAGCCATTCTTGTACCTAAAAATCATGCGATGCTCTATCGTTTTCAACTCATTCACCAAATGGCTATTCTGACATAGGTGATGGTCAATGAAGCATTGACTCAGCTGTTAGATCACAAGCCGAAACTATTGAAACTATTGAAACTATACTACGGATTACTATGGGTTCCATTGCTCAAAGAATTGCAAAGCAAATTCTTTCATACCAAGATACCAACATTGTAGATATGGATTCTTGGCGGGAAGGCAAAGAATGCGCCGAGAAAATGATAAACACTAATCATGATCCCTGCTATGCGGAGTATGTCGTTGGGCAGAACATTGCCTCTTTCATCGCTGAGGAAATTTGTCTTCTAAAGGAGGCCAAAGGCTTCGTCAGAACCGTCAGCCAAGCAGAGGATGATTATAAGCCGTGCGGACCACCAATCAGCCCCCTGACCCTCAGTTATTTCACGATGTGGTCTATGTTCGATGTTCTTTTTGGGAGTAGCAGGGAAACCATTGGAAGTTGCATCCTGTGCATATTACCCAAATTAGATTTACCCTCCGGAATTTTGAACACCATGAAACTGATGCATCTTTCGAGGATGGGTTTCTATGTTCACTGTGGTATTGAGGGTAAGGCAGTCTTGCTGCAAGAAATCCATACGGGAGAAACAGTTAAATGCTTGGTGCCATCTGGCTATATTGGTATTAGAGGTCAGATTTGGTTTGTGCGGGTCATGGAGCCGCCTCTAGCCTCTTGCTTACGACATGTTGTGATGGGTACTCCCTATGTTATTCGTGGATTTCCTGCGTATGAATATGCAGATTATCTGGATAGGGAAATTAAGCGTCTGGAGCAGAGAAAGCCTCCCGGCATGAAAGACTCTTACCACCATCTTATGAAGTACGGTCTCAATCCCAATCACTGGAACGAATATATATTTTGCGCATATTCGAATTACCAGCACGATGCTGTTTTTTTGCACGGAGTCCCGGACATACCGAAAAGTATGCCTCACGGTCATTTGAAACGTTAGTATTGAGGACTGGTAAAGGAATGCTTAGGTGCATATGCCAAGCTTGGCAATTGGCAGTGACCATCAATTTTGTTGCGCCGATAGAGTCTTTTCATGAACACCGGCAATAACTGATAAGGTTATTTGGTCAGCCTTGCAAAGCATCGAACTAACCCTTCGATCAATTAACCAACAGCAACTTAACGGAGAATGTAATGGATAGGCGTATGATTCTTTCTACTTTCGGCTCTATTTTGTTTCTGGCCATCTCTTTATTGATAATGCCATTGGCAAGTCCTGTTGCTTTGGCACAACAGGTGGATCGAGATACTCCGTTCTATCCGCCAGCAATCAGTTTTGATACGGATATACCGCGACCTGAGACAGTGATTGGTCATCCGCTAGGTCATCGCCTGACGCGAAATGACTTGCTGATAAAATACATGCGTATGCTGGCAGAGATTTCACCACGAATACGCGTGGAGGACCTGGCCTATACGCACGAAGGCAGACCTTTGCTGGTACTGACCATCACCAGCCCAGCCAATCATTCCCGCATTGAAGATATCCGGTCAACTCATGTTGCCCTAAGCGATCCCGACAGCTCACAGGAAGTAAGTGAGGACATGCCGATAGTAACCTGGTTACATTATGGCGTGCATGGAGCGGAGACCAGCTCAACTGACTCCTCAATGGCAGTTGCCTATCATCTTGCCGCTGCACAGGGGGCCGAAATTGAGAACACCCTCAATAGTAGCGTCATTATCATGATTGCCGTAGCAAATCCGGATGGCAGCAGTCGCATGTCGGCATGGAATCATATGCATGGCGGCAATGTACCCATATCCAATCCTGAGCATCGACTGCACAATACCTTTTGGCCAGGTGGTCGTACCAATCATTACTGGTTTGACCTAAATCGGCAATGGCTGATTCTGCAACATCCTGAGCCGCGCGGTTGGGTGGAAAAGTTTCATAAGTGGAAGCCCAACATTGTTGCCGATTATCATGAGATGGGCTCCGCCAGTACCTATTACTTTCACCCCGGTCAACCAGACCGAAACTTTCCGCTGATTCCAGCGCAGTCAATGGCACTGCTGGATCAGGTTGCTGATCGTCCCCGCTCCTGGCTGGACAGTGAACAGCGTCTGTATTTTCATGAGGAAGGCTTTGACAATTACTACATCGGTAAGGGTTCCACGTACCCGCACATGCATGCCAGCATGGGCATGCTGTTTGAACAGGCCAGATCTCTCGGCATTCTTGATACGCCACATGGTCTGCTGTCGTTTCGGGATAACACTCGCACGCAATACCGGACCTCTCTGGAAATGATTCGGGCGGGAGTAGAAATGCGACAGGAGCTGTTGCAGTACCAGCGCGATTTTTCCCGTGAGACAACCAGTCTGATAAATGCGGACGATATCAAAGCCTATGTGTTTTCAGCACCCGGGGACAATGTGCGAGCCTACCATGCCTTGGACATACTGAATCGCCACCAGATCCAGGTCAATCAATTGGGCCAGGATATTGAAATTGACGGTCAAAGCTTTGTCGCCTCAGATTCCTTTGTTGTACAGACTGACCAGGCCCAGTATCGGATGGTGAAGGGTTTGTTCGAGAAGATTACCGAGTTTGATGACGAAACGTTTTACGATGTCTCGGCCTGGACTTTGCCACTAGCGTTTGACTTTGACTATGCTCCCCTGACTGCAAGGGAGTTGCGGGGCGGAGTTATAGGTAATTCCATAAATGCTGAGTTTCCTGTGGCTCCAGAGCCGGGGCTGGCAAGTTATGGCTATCTTTTCGACTGGACCAACTATTATGCGCCGAGAGCACTGTACCGGCTGCTTGATGCCGGTGTGCGACCTAGAGTTGCCACTCGGCCTCTTACCATTAGTAGTGGTGGTCAATCCGTGGATTTGCCACGGGGTGCGATCCTTGTTTCCGCGGGTTGGCAGGGTGGTGATCTTGAAGACGATGAACTGCACCGACTGATGGTCCGAATTGCCAGTGAAGATGGTGTTGAAGTTCATGCTGTCGACAGCGGTCGAACGCCAATGGCAGGCATGGATCTTGGTAGTCGAAATTTTGCCTCCATTC
Source organism: Gammaproteobacteria bacterium (assembly GCA_026710425.1). Taxonomy (GTDB): domain Bacteria; phylum Pseudomonadota; class Gammaproteobacteria; order Pseudomonadales; family Pseudohongiellaceae; genus UBA9145. The sequence goes on along the minus strand of JAPORB010000094.1, from coordinate 13,518 downwards.
CAATGCCCAGAGTACTGCTACTTACTGGTGATGGTATCACCGCCTATGATGCCGGAGAGGTCTGGCATCAACTTGACGCACGCATGGCAATGCCAGTGCACATGGTGGACAAAGATCAACTCACGGGACTGGACCTTGACAATTACACTCATTTATTGCTGGTTGGAGGCAGTCATAATGATATGGAAGATCATGCCAGCAAAATTGAGTCATGGGTCAGGGATGGCGGGACTTTTGTAGGTATTCGAAGTGGAGCACGCTGGGGTTATGAAACTATTCTATATCCTGACAAGATCAGTGAGACTGATGACATGGCAGACCCCGATCGTTTTGATTATGGAGACAAGGAAGATATCGAAGCTCAGGACATTATCGGTGGTGCCATTCTGGCTGGCGATCTGGACAACACCCATCCCATTGGATATGGGGTTACTGATCGGCATCTGCCCAGCCATCGCAATACGCTGATCGCCTTTGATCCACCCGAAAACCCTTGGGCTACAGTGGTTAGGATACCCGAGAATGCCCTGCTTTCAGGCTTTGCCTCCGATGAAAATCTGGCCGAACTGGCCGACAAGGCGATGACGATAGCCGAGCGGCATGGAGACGGCAGCGTAGTTCTTTTTGCAGACAACCCGAATTTTCGTGGCTGGTTTTTTGGGACCAACAAGCTGTTCATGAACAGTCTGTTTTTTTCTAGGGTATTTGAGTCCCCTCGCTAACAATCAGGCAGCAGACATTGAAATTATGGCGGGGGCTATGATTGATCAGCAGGCACTGCCATCGGTTTAGTCTAGTGATCGCACCGCCTCATTGTCTTTCGGGCTGGTGGTCTAATTTCAACCATGGAAACTGGTGAATGCCTCAAGAGGCTTGCGCGTGATTGCTGGCACGGTGGCATCCGGTTTTGGATAACCCGTGACCAAGATCATCAGCGGTTTTTCCGTTTCCGGGCGATCAAGAATCCTGTTGAGGAATTTCATGGGTGACGGCGTATGGGTAAGCGTTGCCAGACCGGCGTTGTGTAATGCGGTAATAAGAACACCTGTTGCAATGGATGCTGATTCAGTTACATAGTAGTTTTTTTGCTTTATCCCGGAGTCTTGGAACCGGAACTTTTCGGCGAAGATGACAATCAGGTAGGGAGCTGTTTCAAGAAAGGGTTTGTTGGCATCAGTACCCATGGGTGCCACAGCCTCCAGCCAGTCCTGAGGTGCTCTTCCCTGGTAAAACTCCCGTTCTTCTTCCTCGGCACCAAGTCGAATCTGGTGTTTGATGGCCGGATCGCTGATCACAGCAAAATGCCAAGGCTGGCGATTGGCACCGCTGGGGGCAGTGCCTGCTGCACTCAGGCAATTCCGGATAATTTCAATTGGGACAGGTTCATTGGAGAATTCACGTACAGTGCGTCTGCTCATGATTAGAGTCAGAAAGCTCTTGGCTCGGCGGTGCATTTCTTCTTCAGTCAAGCGGGTGAAGGGTAAAGGAACTGTTTCAATGCTGTTGCTGCTCATCGGAAAATTGTCGCTGGAATCCAGTGCTGACGGGATGTTGGCTGGTTGTGTGGTGGAGTTATATTTGAACTATGCTTAAACAGAGGTCTAAAGTAAAGCATCAGCATGATAACAGTGTACAGAATTAATGTTCATTACAATGGTAGTTCGAGTCTGTTTATTTACGAGTATTGCAAGCTTCAATCAGGGGCCTGGAGCAGAGTATGGCAGAATTGCTTTATCCCAGGTAAATCCTGTCTCACACTATGTTATAGTGTAATCCCCCGTTCGAATCCAATGCCTGATGGATCAGAATTTTTACAGTTATTCCTTAAAGAGCAAAGTCTGGAATACCATTTCCATAGTTGATTCAGACAGCACCCGGTTCTAACAAGCAAAAAGCTGCCCATACCGGGCAATTTTGGGGAATCACTCAAGCTTTTAGATCGGTCATCAGTCAAGCAATCAGTACAAGAACTTATCAGGATAATGAAGCAGAGGCTTATTATGTTAAGAGGCAAGATACGTCATTATTTATCCAACTCACTTCTACATGGCCTGTGCCTATTAATCATTGCCTTCACATACGAAGGTGCAGCCGCCCAGACCAGATTTGAGTTCTGGCCGGAGGCGGATTATGACCCGGCTATTCCTTCGTTTGAAACAGCGTTGGGATATGCACCCGGGGAAGAGATCAGCTGGCACCGGGATGTCGTTGAGTACTTTTCTGCACTGCAGGCCACCGCACCTGATCGCATGACAGTTACTGAATATGCCCGCAGCTGGCAAGGCAGAGAGTTGTTCTATGCGGTCATCTCCTCCTCTCAAAACATAGCAAATCTTGCACAGATCAAGGTGGATATGGCCCGGTTGACTGACCCCCGGGAAACCGACGCTGAAACTGCAGCAGAGATAATCTCAAGGTTGCCGGCCATAGTCTGGTTATCCTACTCAGTGCATGGCAATGAAATCTCTCCCTCTGAAGCAGCCATGCTGACCGCATATCATCTGCTGGCCTCTCGTGGGGATGAGCGGGTTGCAGACATGCTGAATGATACGGTGGTGGTGATTGATCCCTTGCAAAACCCGGATGGCAGGGACCGATTCAATCACCAGTTTTATACAGCATTGGGTCTGCAGCCTGATTCTGACCGTCTGTCTGCCGAGCATAATGAACCTTGGCCTGGCGGTCGTACCAATCATTATCTTTTCGACATGAACCGCGACTGGTTTATTCAAACCCAACCTGAAACTGTGGGACGAGCCGCTGCGATGCTGGAATTCTTTCCCGTTGCCTATATCGATGTGCATGAAATGGGTTCGGACAGCACCTATTATTTTGCACCGGAAGCTGTTCCCTATAATCCACATCTGGCTCAGGATCAACGGGAAAGTCTTGAGCTTTTTGGTCGTACAAATGCAAGGCATTTTGACGACTTTGGCATTGACTATTTTACCCGGGAAATCTACGACGCATTCTATCCTGGCTATGGTGCAAGCTGGCCATCCTATTTTGGCAGTATCGCCATGACTTATGAACAGGCATCCACCCGGGGCATGGTGTTCAGACAGTATGATGGGGTGGAGGTCCACTTCCGAGAAACCATAAGAAACCAATTCATCACTTCACTGGGCACAGTTGAGACAGTACAAGCAAACCGGGAAAAGTTTTTGACTGACTTCTACAATTATCGTGTATCTGCGATTGAAGAGGGCAGGAGTGAAAATATTCGTTCCTATATTATTCCGGTACAAAGAGATCAGTCGGCAGCTGACAAGCTGGCTGGACTGCTCGGTCGGCAGGGGATAGAGGTGGATCGTGCAACGGCCTCATTTGATGCCTGTGGTGCAGATTATGAGCCGGGGACCTATATTATTCGTCTGGACCAGCCAGCGAAACGTTTCATCCGTACGCTGCTTGATGCCGAAGTGCCCATGGAGTCTGAGTTCCTGATGGAACAGGAGAGGCGCCGTGCCGAAAATTTACCCGATGAGATCTATGATGTCACTGGCTGGTCGCTGCCATTGATGTTCAACATCCAGACTGATGCATGCAACAGGATTCCGAATGGGGAGTTTGAGCGTTATGGAACAGAACTGCTTCAGCCAGGACAGGTTATTGGGGGTGAGGCCAGCGTGAGCTATATCGTTCCCTGGGGGGAAGCGTCAGCAGCCCGTTTTCTGACATCCGCACTAAGAGCCGGGTTACTGGTGAAGAGCAATGACAAGGCCTTTACTAATCTTGGAAATGAATATCCGGCCGGCAGTCTGATCATTGATGTTGCCGACAATCCTGACAATCTCTTTGCTCTTGTGTCTGATCTTGCAGAAGAATCCGGCACTGAGGTTGTTGCGGTCAATGACAGCTGGGTAACTGATGGTCCAAGTTTTGGCAGTGCCAATGTTGTTCGTTTCAACGCACCGAAAATTGCCTTGGCCTGGGATGAGCCGACTAGTGGATACAGTGCAGGTGCCACCCGCTTCATTATTGAGCAACAATTTGGTTATCCGGTGACCCCAATCAGGGTAGATGATTTACGCAATGCCGATTTGCGTCGTTACCAAGTGCTGATTCTTCCGGAGTCAAATGGCAGTTATCTATCGAAATTCGGAGAGTCCGGAGCAGAAAACATTGCTGAATGGGTGCGCCGTGGCGGTGTCGTTATCGGTTTGGGGAATGCCACGCGCTGGCTCGCGGATCCGGAAGTGGATTTACTGGCGGTGCGTCGTGAGCGGGCGGTGATTGAAGTTGATATGCCAGAGGAGGAGACCGGTACTACCGTTGAGGGTAAGTATCTGACAGAAGAGGAACAGTTTCGGGAGTTGACGGTTGCACTGGAAGAGGCACCCTATTCCGTGGCAGGCGTGCTTGTGCGGGCGGATGTGCATCCTGAGCACTGGCTCAGTGCTGGCATTGCACCAGTGCTTAACGTACTTGTCAGAGGCACTGATGTATACACACCTATCCGGATTAATGACGGTGTCAACGTGGTTCGGTTTCAGGGACCGGATGATCTAGTCTCCAGCGGATACCTTTGGGATGAAAACCGGCGGCAGTTGGCCTACAAGCCTTTTGTCATTCAGCAACCACATGGTGCTGGTGAAGTCATTGGCTTTACACAGGATCCGACTGTGCGCGCTTACCTGGATGGACTGAATGTCATTCTGATGAATGCCATCTTCAGAGGCTCGGCGCATGCTCGTCCTGTGCGTTAGATCAAAGCTTTGCAACGCCTATTAATGAAAAAAGGGAGTTATAATGCGAAATCGAATATTACCACTGATTTTCTTGCTAACCATACTGCCGCTATGCACTGTTGCACAGGAACAGCTATCACTTGATCAGATTGCTACGGATTCCATTCGTAAGGCGACAACTGAGGAACGATTCATTACCCAATGGGTTGACTCCCTGCCCGAACATCCTAGTGTACCGAGCCCCAGAGATGTACTGGGCTATACCATAGGTACATCGGGGGAGCTAACCCAGGTTGAAGAGATTCAAGCGTATTTTAACGCAATTGAAGATGCCTCAGATCGGGTTCAGGTATTTTCACTGGGACAGACCTTTGAAGGTCGCAACATGCAACTGGTTGCTATCAGTTCCGAAGAGAATCTTGCCAAGCTGGATCTCCATAAAGAGCACTTCAAAGCCCTAGCCGATCCCCGGCTCACATCTCCGGCACTAGCAGAAACTCTTATTGAGGACCTGGTTCCCTTTTACTGGATCACCGCAGGTTTGCATGCACCGGAACTGGGGCCGCCGGAAATGGTTATGGAACTGGCCTACAGGCTGGCGGTGGAAACTGGGGAACCCTTTGCCAGTATTCGTTCCAATGTGGTAACGCTAATTACGCCTGTATTTGATGTTGATGGCCGTGCTCGTCAGGTCGATTGGTATAAGAGCAATATCAAGGGATATACCGATTATTACAATATGCCGCCGCGCAGTGTACCTTTCTGGGGTCATTACACCTACCATGACAACAATCGAGACGGGATTTCCATCACCCAGCCAATTACCAGAAATTACAATCAGGGCGTATATGAATGGAAGCCAACTGTGAGTCTGGATCTGCATGAGTCGGTTCCCTTGCTCTATGTTGCCGGGGGTACTGGTCCCTATAATGAAGGGATTAACCCGATCACTGTGGGCGAGTGGCAACTGTTGTCAAATTACGAAATTGCGCGCCTGTCCGGTCTTGGCCTTGAGGGAGTCTGGACCTGGGGGTTTTATACCGGCTGGTATCCGGGCTATATGCTCTGGGTCACCAACAATCACAACGGACTGGGACGGTTTTATGAGACTTTTGGCAATGGCAGTGCTGACACGATGGAGCGGGATCTCAGCAATGCCAGTTACGCAGGGGATGCTGTTATCGAGCGCACCTGGTATCGACCTTCTCCACCGCCGGAAAAACTGACCTGGTCTTTGCGAAATAACATCAATTACATGCAGTCCGGTGTAATTGCCTCATTGGAGATGGTTGCCCAAAACGGTAAGATGCTGCTGTCAAACTTTTATCAGAAAGGGGTTGACGCACTGCAGTTGGGTAGTCGAGAGGCTCCACATGCCTATCTTGTTCCGCAGCGGCAGTCGGACCCCGATTCAGCGAATTATCTGATAAGTGCCCTGCATCGCCATGCCATTGAAGTTCAGCAAGCGAGCACTCCAGGGATTTATGGTGACACAGAAATCAACGTTGGTGATTTGCTGGTGAAACTAAACCAGCCGTATGGTCCGTTAGCAAAAACACTTTTGGAGCAACAGGAATTTCCTAGCGATGTTCAAGTGCCACCTTATGATGATGTTGCCTGGACACTTGGCTTGATCTACGGGGTTAATGTCACTGCCATTGACGATGCAGCTGTGCTTGAACATGAGGCTATTGCATTTATGGAAGGGTCAACTTTCCTATCTCATGCTGAGCTGCCAGTCGCTGATGGTGTGTGGATTGTGCCAAACCGAGGACAGCGCGAGCTTGGTCCGGCGCGGTTTGCGATGGGTAGTGCTACTGTACTCATTGCTGAACAGCCCTTTGAGTCACAAGGCAACGAATATCCGGTTGGTTCTCTGTTGATCGATATGTCTCTAAGTCACAGCAGCCAGGTACAGCAGGTACTGGCGGGAACCAGCCTTTCTGTGCTCGCCGTTGATCGAATGCCGGACGTTCCAACTCATGAACTGGATTTACCGAGATTGGGGGTATACCAGTCGTGGACCTCTACACAGAACGCTGGCTGGGTGCGCTATAGCCTTGATGAGGCAGGTGTGCCTTACACACTGTTCTCCAAAGATCGAGCCCGGCAAGGCGATTTGGCTGATGACTTTGATGTGATTCTGATTCCTCATATGAGCGCAGGCACTAGTCTCGACCGGATTATTGGTGGCATTGATCCACGCTGGTCGCCATTGCCCTATACTACAACAACTGAAACTCCCAACATTGGCCATATTCTCAGTTCTGAAGACATTAGCGGAGGATTGGGTTTTGAGGGTATGGCCGCGTTTGAGGAGTTTATTCATACAGGGGGTACTTTGGTTGCTCTGGGATCCGCCGGTGTTCTGGCAACAGATTCCGGCATGCTACACGGAGTTAATCGCATCCCTTCCGGTAATATGAATACGCCAGGATCTGTTCTGACAGCAAAGGTTACCAATAGATCATCACCGCTGGTTTACGGCTATGATGAAATCACCCATGTATTTCGTGGCAATGGACCCATTTACTCTGTGCCGGAATATGATCGGCATTATGCGCCATTACAGTTTGGCATCAAGGCATATGATGATGCAGAAGAGGAACCGAAAGCGACTGATTCGCCCCTTGTACAGTCAGGGGGTATAGTCAGGGGTGAAGAGGTTATTGATGGAGAGCCAGCATTGCTTAGCAAACCGCTGGGAGACGGACACATTGTACTTTTTAGCTGGAACCCGATGCACCGCCATGTCAACTTGCATGACCATGGCTTCGTCTACAATACTATTCTCAACTGGAATGATCTGAACTAAAAAACTAGCTTTACCAGATACCGGCTTTGTTGTTTTTGCGTCTGGCGCATAAATGGTGGCGCATAAATATGCGTCCGGCGCATAAGTATGCGTCTGGCGCATAAATCAATTCAGTGATTGCGCTCATAGAAGCTGCTCTTTCTTTCCCCAACTTGGCGTATGTCGCCGCGATTTTTCAATCGCATCAGCATTTTATAAGCCTGATCACGAGTAAGGTGACACAATTCCATAACATCGGCGCGTTTAATGCTGCCATGCATATCAATATAGCGCAGAACCATTTGCTCCCTTTGAATAGAGTCAAAACCTGTTTGACGCACATAAGCAGCCTTTCGACCTTGCCTTTCGTATATGCTGGCACTCAGCGTATAAGTTCGCCCTCTGCTGGTGCCATGGGCTTCAACCATGCCTGCTTCCAGCAATTTTTCGATTACGGCCCTGACAAGATTTGTTGACTTTTGCGTAGTGCTTGCTAAATCAGCCAAGCCCAGTCGGCGTTCTTGGCGCAAGGCGGCAAGGATAAGCAGACTGTCGAAGGGCATGGCTGTGCCAGTCAGTTCTTCTCGACGGAGGACCATACGCAGGAAATCAGTATCGGCATCGGTAGAAATCATTTGAACCGAAACGCTGCTGGAGGAGGATGTGGAGTAATCCGGGCTGGGTCGACCGAACCGGAGCATACCCTCGAAAATCCGGTCAATGCCGCGTCCAGTGCGTTCGGCGAGGCCAATGCGTTTAATAATGTCAGCCAGCAAAGGATTTCGGGAACGGGGGGCAGCGACCAATATATTGGCGAGTGAGACACCCTCTACAAAGCCACCGGGGTTGCTTATAGTCAGACCATTGTTGTCGAGCTTAACATTGATGGTCCCAAGTGAGTGATAGTCGCGATGGACCAAGGCATTGACGAAGGCTTCACGGAATGCTCGACGATCAAAGTTGGGAATTGGAACACGAAATAATCCTTGCTGAATCTCTTCTTCTTCGACACGGACCCGAAACAGTCGTTCGACCTCTTCGAAGGTTTCGAGCAGTGGTTTGTGGAAGAACTCATTCACCAAAACGTCTGTGTTTCGAAGAACTTGAAAGGCTACTTCATGGGAAGGTAAGTTGTGCCGTAGCAGGGATTCTGTACCCAATAAGAGCAAACCTGCAATAGTGGGGTGGCGCACGCCATTACTGTTGCCAACAAGTCCCAATGCATCATCTAACTCATCATCTGCCAGTGGCAGCAGGTTCTGGTCTCCTCCATAAGTCTGAATAGCATTGCGGATGCGGAGGCGCTGTAATGGGTCAAAGTCTTCAATCCCTAGATTTTCCAGCGTTAGTGCAGAAGGGTCGGTAACTCCCATGCTTGACTGACGCTGCAGAAACTCGTGTGGATAGAAAGGAACTGCTTCTGGTTTGCCATCCAGCTTCAAGCGTCGACGCTGCAAGAGACCTTCCGAGGTTGAGACTAACTGTCTAGACTTTGGGACGGTCACATGGGCAATGGGAACTCCCTTAAGATTGATTTTCTCAACCATAACTGTGAGAGACGGGTTGGTTCTGTTAGCAATCAATACCGGCAGGCCTGTCAGGTTGGTATGATTGGGATGTAGTCCACTGATAGAGCCATCATCCTCCACGCCGAGTAATAGTTGACCACCCTCGGTGTTTGCCATGGCAACTAGGGACGAGATAAGTTCACGATCAGGAAGGCTTTTTACATCGCTTTTGAACTCGACGGTTAGGGATTCACCTTCCTTAATCAATTGAAAAATCTGTCGTTCTGATTCTGTCATAGGTTAGACCTTGATCAACTTAGCCCCTTAAATATCCTCAAACAGGGTATGGCACATATATTCGTGGTAATGGCGAACATCTTTCAACCCGATTTTGTCAATGTGGTTCATCAAGTGACAGGGTACATATTCAGCATGTTGTCATTAAAAGCACTGATGGTTGCTCTTAACAGAATCTAGTTTTTAGATTCCATCAAACCCATATCTTGGGAAAGGTTACATTCTGATAATTATTTCGACTCAGATACCGAAAGCTTTTTCACCAAAAGTATTATAGCCCATCGAAACTAATAGTTGATATCAGATATTCTATAATTACCGTTTTATTTATCAACAGTACCATAAGATATAGCCGCTTTACATAACTCAGATTTTCAATCACCAATTTTCCAAGGAAGATGTAATTCATATTATGAGAGTCAATAAAGTATTTCGACTCTTTTTGGGATATGAATATAAGATTTTAGATGCTAAAGATGGTTACACTTTAAGTATTCAGTATAGGTCAGGGTAACAGCCAATACTTTAGAGCAAACACTTTAAAGTTTATAAGATTTATAAGAGTATATGTTCATTGAAGCTATCAGGGATTCTATTCTTGCTGTGAAAAATAATTTTTGTGAGACATTATTTTCCTTTTCTCAATGTCTAGTAGAATATCTAAGTTTTGTATATATCGCAATAAAATATATAGGCTTTACAGATAAACTCTTGAAATCTTTATTTATCAGCATATTCATATGGATAAGTATTATCTCAATACCAATCTGTTGGTAAAGTCTGATGCGACTGTCATGGAATGAAGTTCGCGCTCGCGCAGCCACCTTCGCAAAGGACTGGAAGGACGCAGCTTATGAAAAGGGTGAGACGCAGAGTTTTTACAATGCCTTCTTTGATGTATTTGGGGTTCGACAACGCAACGTTGCCCGTTATGAAGCACATGTCGCCAAGCTGGACAACCGCTCTGGATTTATCGACCTGTTCTGGCCTGGTGTTCTGTTGGTTGAGCAGAAAAGTGCTGGTCGTAATCTGAAGTTGGCTTTTGAGCAGGCTGAGGAATATTTTGACGCTCTGCCTGAACGTGATCGTCCGCGCTTCATTCTGGTGAGCGACTTCCAGACCTTCGAACTTCATGATCTCGACGAACGGGTAACTGTCGCATTCTCGCTCGCAGACCTGCCTGATCATGTCGAGTCATTCGGATTCATTCTCGGGGTGCAGCGTAGAACCTTTCGCGACCAGGATCCAGCGAACATTGAGGCCGCTGAACTGGTCGGACGGCTATATGACGAACTTGCCAATGCAGGACACCGGGGCAATGATCTGGAGCGTTTTCTGGTACGCATGGTTTTCTTTATGTTTGCTGACGACACCGGAGTGTTTGAACCACGCGATATTTTCCAGGATTTCCTTGAATTACGTACAAGCGAGGATGGAACCGATCTGGGGCCTAAGCTTGCGCAATTGTTCGAGGTGCTCAATACTCCGGAAGAAGAACGGGTAGCAACACTCGACGAGGAGCTGACGAGATTTCCCTTCGTGAACGGCGATCTTTTCAAGGACAGATTGCGAATGTTCTCGTTCAATGCAGCTATGCGCAGGGCATTGCTTGATACCTGTCGCTTTAACTGGTCAAACATTTCACCTGCAATCTTTGGCGCATTGTTCCAGTCGGTCATGGACCCTGCAGAGCGTCGGGCACAGGGGGCACATTACACCACTGAGCGGAATATCCTCAAGGTAATAGAGCCGCTGTTCATGGACGATCTGCGTGCAGAGTTTGAGCGGGTGTGCAAGCGTCGTGGCCGGGGTCGCCTGGCAGCACTTAGAGAATTTCAGGCAAAGCTTGGTGGCTTGACATTCTTCGATCCCGCTTGCGGCTGTGGCAACTTCCTCATCATTGCCTACCGGGAAATAAGGATGCTCGAAATTGAAGTCATTCGCAGGATTCGGGATGCCAGTGCTGCGACTGGACAGGCGGTGCTTGATGTGGCATGGCAGTCGGTAGTCGACGTGGACCGGTTTTACGGAATTGAGCTTGGTGAGTTTGCAGTCTGCATCGCCGAAACTGCACTTTGGATGATGGATCACATCATGAACAACCAGCTGAGTCTTGAACTAGGCAAGTCATTTGTCCGCATCCCGTTGACGAAATCACCACATATCCTGCATGGAGATGCGCTGGAAACTGACTGGTCCAGCTTGATACCACCAGGAGTTTGCTCCTTCATTCTGGGCAATCCACCGTTTGTGGGTGCAAAGTATCAAACGATGCAACAACGCAAGCAGGTGCATGATATTGCTGCGCTTGGTAACAGCGGCGGTACGCTTGATTATGTTGCAGCCTGGCTCATCAAGGCTGGTGAGTATGCGAAGGACAGCAAGGCTCGGATTGGTTTTGTTGCGACCAACTCAATTACGCAAGGTGAGCAGGTAGCCCAGCTATGGCCGGTATTGTTCGGTCGCTGCAAGCTGGAAATCGCCTTTGCACATCGAACTTTTGTCTGGTGGTCAGATGCACGGGGCAAGGCGCATGTGCATGTTGTCATTCTCGGTCTTGATCAGCGCAATACTGTGCAAGAAGAGAGGCGTTTGTTTAGTTATCCCGATATCAATGGTGATCCGGAGGAAAGCCGTCATGCCGTGTTATCGCCATATCTTTTCGATGCTGGTGGGTTATCTGACCCTCATGTGGTGGTAGGTGAAGAGAGCGCACCCCTCAACGGAATGGATCGGTTGATCATCGGTTCCAAGCCTATAGACGGTGGTAACTACATCTTCGATTCGGATGAACGAGCCGCTTTTCTTGAGATTGAGCCTGATGCAGAGGAGTTCATACTTCCTTATATCGGTGCTCGGGAATACCTGCAGGGTGGCGAACGCTGGATTTTGGCACTGCAAAATGTGCCGCCAGAGGTGCTTTCTCAGCTGCCGCTTGTTCAGAAAAGGATCGCTGCTGTTCGTTCTTACCGCAAAGCAAGTATAAGTGCCTCAACACGAAAACTAGCGAAGATGCCGACAATGTACCACGTAAATGTGATACCAGAGTCACCTTTTTTGGTCATCCCAGAAACAAGTTCTGAGAGGAGGGAATACGCACCGATTGGATGGCTTAATCCCCCAGCTGTTCCAAGTAATGCTATTCGTTTATTGCAGAATGCTACTATGATCGACTTCGCCCTGCTCACTTCATCCATGCACATGGCCTGGTTACGCCATATTGGTGGAAGGCTGAAGAGTGATTATCGTTACTCCATCGGTCTTGTGTACAATACTTTTCCGATGCCATCCAAGGGCAAGGACCTGTTGAAGCTAGAATCATACGCCCAAACTATACTTGATACTAGGTCTGCATATCCAAACGCAACACTGGCCACCCTGTATAATCCTGACCTCATGCCACCTAAATTGCTTCGTGCACATCAGGCACTCGATCGTGCAGTAGATAGGCTCTATCATCGCAGAGGATTCGCCTCTGAGCGTGAGCGTGTCGAGCATCTATTTTTACTTTATGAGAAGATGATTGCACCGCTTGCAATATCCACAAAGGGTAGGCGGCATCGGAGGCGGTGACAGATTTACAACTGGCGCATGACTGCAACCGATAGTTGATATATACATGATGATACAATGTGACCTTCGGCTAAAACTTTAGAGGGTAATATGTTCCGAGTGGAAAGCTTCGACTCATTCCCAATGCTTCATTGACTGGCTTTGAAATATTAACATTTGCAATGCACATGGCATGGATGAGAGCAATAACAGGACGCATGAAAAGTGATTATATGTATTCAGTTGGTGTTGTTAGAAATACTTTTCCAATGCCACCAAAGCGTGTAAATCTAACAAGACTAGAACAGTATGCCCAAGCAGTGCTTGATGCAAGAGCACTATATACTGGCGCAATTTTGGCTGATTTATACGATCCAGATTTGATGCCATAGAATTTACGCAGAGCGCATCAGTTGCTTGACCAAGCAATGGACCGACTATATTGGCATTCAGGATTTTCATCAGAGTATGAGCGTATTAAGCATTTATTCATGCTTTACGAAAAACTACAGGCACCAACTTACAGCTAAGGCGGAGGGTAAGACGGCACCGCAGATAGCGATAGAGGCAAGCAACCATAATGCAGGATGCCAGAAATCAATTCTGATTTAAAAATAGTAACTTCAGATGTCCTGACCTCAATAGCTGCTCGATAGCAGTGAAATTCTGAATACTT
>JAPORB010000132.1 GCA_026710425.1 Gammaproteobacteria bacterium | reverse complement strand
TGTGCAAGGCACAAAACCAGCAACTCATACCAGGTGAGCTGGCGGCTAAAGAAACCCTCGCTACCGCCAGCAGCAGTGGACCGCCCTGCTTTAAGAGGAAACTGTAGCTTGTTCTGCCGCAAAATCGGGCAACACCAAAGAGTCTTGCAGTGCTAGGCATGGTATAATTCGTCGTCTGGCGATATTTCCTACGACTCCTTGGACTTTTCAGAACATGACCCGTCAGAAACTCCCAATTGGCTTCCAGACTTTCGCCGACCTGCGGCAAGAAAAGTGCTACTACGTCGATAAGACATCTCGAATTGAGCAACTGGTGAGAAAGGGACGGTACTACTTCCTTTCCCGGCCACGACGCTTCGGCAAGAGCCTGTTGCTGGATACCCTGCAGGAGCTATTCGAGGGCAACGAGTCTCTATTTCAGGGTCTACACATACATGAGAGCTGGGATTGGTCGGTCAATCACCCCGTAGTCAGGCTAAGTTTCGATGGAAAGTATGCTTGTCCTGAAGATGTAGAGCGAAGCGCACTTAAGCAACTGGAAATTATCGGTCGCAGGGTGGGCCTTGATGTTAGTCCAGGCGACTCCTCGCAGGATTATCTGCTGGACCTACTGAATCATCTCCACCATGTAACAGGCCGACAGGTGGTGGTGCTGGTTGATGAGTATGATAAGCCGATCCTGGATGTCATCGACAATAAACAGATGGCCACCGCAAATCGGGATCAGTTGGGTGGAATCTACGGCATAATCAAGGGAAGTGCCGAGCATGTGCGTTTCGTCTTCGTCACTGGGGTAAGCATGTTCTCTAAAGTCAGTCTGTTCTCTTATCTCAATAATCTCACGGACATAAGTCTGAAACCTGACTACGCCACGATTTGTGGATACACCGACCATGATCTGGAGTCTGTGTTCGCCCCGGAGATGGAGGGCCTTGACCGCGAGGAGATTCGGCGATGGTACAACGGCTACCACTGGCTTGGAGAAGAAAAGGTCTACAATCCCTGGGATATACTGAACCTGTTCGACAGCCGGGAGTTCGCACCACACTGGTTCAGAACCGGCTCCCCCACTTTTCTCTACAAGGTGATGATGGAGCAGAGGATCAATCCGATGGCTTTGCGAAATCGTGCCGCCATTGAAGCCGTGATCACCACCTTCAATATCGATGATATTAATTTTGACGCATTGCTATTCCAGGCTGGCTACCTGACTATTACCGCGAAAGACTCCACTGGTTTCAGGACCCGGTACACGCTCGACTACCCCAACCTGGAAGTTCGGCAAAGTCTGAAAGACGAACTCCTGGTGTATCTCTCAGAGGAGAAAAGTCAGGTGCTGGAACTGAGTGATTCCCTGATTGGTCTTCTGCTGATGCAGGATTTCGAGCAGTTTACCTCTCATCTGCGTTCCTTCCTGGCCGGGCTGCCCTATCAATGGCAGGGCGAGCGTAGCCCGGCTCGCTATGAAGCCTGGTATGAGGCCATGCTGTATGCGGCACTGGACACCCCAAAAGTGGAGATACGGTTGGAGGAATCCTCCAGCCGAGGCAGGGCAGATATGGTGTTACTGCATGGTGGCAAGGTCTTCGTGTTTGAATTCAAGATGGTGGAGCTATCGGCTGACGCAACATCGGAGGAGAGAGAGATGAAGGGGGAGGAGGCCGTTAAGGTGGCGATTGGGCAAATTCGTGATCGCTGCTATATGGACAAGTATCGCCGCCGTCAGGAACCGATGTTTCTTATCGGCATGGCTTTTGATCGCAGCGGCAAGGGCGAGAAACCATTGGCTCTGAAGGCCGTTCCGGCCTGAGCGTGGATAGACCAGGTGAGCAAGGAACAGTCATGCATCTCCTGGAAGTTTGGATATATTCTGTGATTCTACGCTAACGCGCTGACAGGCGGTTAAACAGCACCATCTATTCCATTATCCATTCTGACTTTTTCCTAGGCTTTCACTAACCGAGTGGCTCAATCCCCGAGTTGTTTTTTCTGCCCCTTGGTCAATTGGGCGCGCAGAAAATTCGGACAAGGCCGCTATCGGATACCGAGGTCTGAATTAATAAAGCGTTTCGCCAAGCGTTATGCATGGAGTTAAAGAACTACTGATACTTGTGTAAGAGGCATTTGCGCTGTTCCGGAGACGTTGATTTATAAGGGCTCACCCCAGACACCACAATATATATTTTACCCCAAAAAAGAGCCGATTTAGCCCTCTTTTTAACCCTCACCCACCATTTTCTCGATTTTTCACCCCAACACCCCAGCACATGAAGACAGCCCCGCCTACCAACCATGCCCTGTACAGATCGGCGAGGCCAAGCCAAGCCCCTTTTCCAATGGGATGATGTAGACCCCCTGTCAGATTTTCACCGACTGGAACTGGTGCTTGACCACCTGCCGGATGAGCGAATCCTGACCACACTGGAGAACAAGCGAGGACGCGGTCGCAACGACTACCCGGTGGCGGCGATGTGGCGAGCTTACATTGCCAACATTGTCTTTCAGCATTCCTCAACCGAGTCACTGGTGCGGGAGCTGAAGCGCAACAAGGACCTGCTCTCTGTGTGGCTTTGACCCGTTGCCAAGCTAAGCCGCGTCGCCGGGTGGTGGATGATCCCGACAAGGGGGCTGTCATTCAGGAGTTGCCGATCCCGCTTTACTCCTCAGTCCCGAACGGCTGAAACTTCTCCCGCTTTTTCCAACAGGTTTAGGAAGTGAATGAGGAAACCGAGCTGGTGTCTGAGATGATGGAAATGTTGCTAGAGGAACTCAAGGAGTTACTCCCAGATTTTGCCGAACGCATGGGCTATGACGGCAAGGCGATTGATAGCCACTCCACGGGGCAGGCGAAGCGGGAGACCGGTAAAACCTCGGATCCGGACGCTGACTGGGGCAAGCATAAGACAATGTATAATTGTGAAAAATGAGCTTCTCATTGCACCAATGCGCGCTGGCATTGAGGGGTTTATATCTCTGAAATCACTTTGAATATACCCGATTTTCATCCTTGACATCTCCGTATAACGTTCATAATATTTCCCTACAATTTTCTTGATAAATCCCGATTATAATCAATATTTCTCCCGATATATCTAGCCAACTATCCCCTGAATTGTAAGATACCCTGTACGATCGGTCTTCTGCCATGTATGAACGGCACATCAGAAAACGTATCCTCGAATCACTAGAAGAATTCAGGATAGTGTATGTGCCCGGAGTGCGACAGTCCGGCAAAAGCACGTTGGCAAGACAGCTTTCTGTGGAAACAGGTCGCCAGTACATCTCCCTGGATGAACAGGTTTCTCGAATTTCAGCTGATTCAGATCCTGAAGGATTTATTGATAATTTCAAAAACGATCAGGTATGCATAGATGAAGTTCAGTATGTTCCAGATCTTGTCCTGGCCATCAAGCATGTTTCAGATCAATTACCATCGCATCAAAAAGGTAAATTTTTGCTTGCAGGATCTACCGATCTTTTTGCCGGGAAAACGGTTACAGACCGTTTACCTGGACACATGGATATCCTGACCATGTATCCGCTTACACTGTCAGAATTGGAAGGAAATTCAAATAACACCGTTGACAGAATAATCAACTTCGATTTTGCGCAGCGGGACGACACAATCAGCTCAAAGCACGCCTTGTGCCAAAAGATTCTTGGAGGTGGTTACCCGGAGGTACAAGGCAAGAGCGCAAGAGCAAGAACCAACTGGTTCAAATCTTATGTGCAAGCGCGGATCATCAAAGACTTCGAGCAAATTTATAGTGGCAGGGGCAATTATGTTTCTCACGCAGGGGCATTGCTGGATTTACTCTCAGGACGGTGCGGTAATTTACTCAGCTACAACAACCTGTCAAATGAGCTCGGAATAGGAGACGAGAAAACAAACAGAATGACACTTGCCTTGGAACAAATGTTTATTGTCCATAAGGTGGCAGGTTATATTAAGAATCGCAGCAAACGTCTGGCAGTCACCACACCAAAAATATATTTTGTTGATACTGGACTGGCTTGTTACCTCTTGGGAATCAGAAAGGAAGAACAGCTGCTGACCAGCCAGTTTTTTGGTGGCTTGCTGGAAAATTTGTTTATGATTGATCTCTGCAAAAATTCAGTTTTTAGTGATAATGAAGTTGAGATTTACCATTTTCGGGATAATCAAAAGCGAGAGGTTGATGTCGTTTTGGAGGAACCAGGAGGGAAAATTTCAGGAATAGAAATTAAGGCAGCCAAATCGATTATGAAATCAGATTTCTCAGGCTTGGTAAATTTGGCAAATTATTCTGGAAACAGATTCAAACAAGGTATATTACTTTATTCAGGTAACAGGATTCTCCCCATGAAAATTGATCAGCATACATTCCATGCGGTACCGTTGTCTTCACTATATGGCTAAATGCGGCTGATGTTTACATATCCTTGTTTTGTACTAAATTGATATTGGAAAGTTCTAGCTAATCAGCGTGCTTGATCATCCCACGCAAACTTTTTGGGCTTAGCGACTTGTATTGATCTTTCAGGCAGCAATGCGTCTGATGTTGATCTTCAGCTTAAGATTTTGTGACTGGGGGAGATGAAAAGACAACTGCATGCCAAGCCATATTTTTGATGTGGAGCCAAACGCCTTGGACTAACGTTAAGCCATTTTGATGGAGATGGACGCTTTTTGTCGACCAAGCGGGATAATGTCTGCCGTCCAGCACACAGAAAACACAACCCAAATTCCGTGTCGAATAGCATGTAGGGCAACTTCGGATCTGATGATAAACTTCCCTGTTTAAATCAGCTGAGAACAAAGGGAGCATGAGAAAGATCAATACGGGCAAAGCCCTGAAATTTGCACATATAATTGGCTCAACGGGTTTCTGTGCGGCCCTTTTGGCCCTGCTGGTGTTACACGCCTCCCTGCCTGAACCGAGCAAGTTGGAACAGTTTGCCATGCTGCGCATAACTATGGGCAATGTGGTTAAATGGCTGTTACTGCCCTCTACCGCTCTGGTGGTTCTGTCCGGCCTGTTTGCCATGGCTCTAAACGACATCTACAAAAGTGCCGGGTGGGTGTGGCTAAAATTGGCCACTGGCGTGCTGATTCTTGAAGGTACGCTGGTTTATGTTCAGGCACCCATGGAACGAGCCGGCAGGGAGGGAGTGGCGGCACTGGCGGGTGAGTTTGATTTCATCTCAATCGGTGCCATTCTCGCAGCAGAGCGAAATTCTGCCTGGGTTATCCTCGGGGTGGCTTTGGTCAACATTGTACTGGGCGTTTACAGACCACGCCTAAGCAGACGCAACCCCAACTAACAAACCCGGTCCTATCAGATGAAATCCTGAGTCCTAAGCATGAATAAGCAAGTTTCCTTCACTGATGAACCCCTGATTTTGGTGGATACCGATGGCAACCCGGTTGGATCCATGCCAAAGCTGGAATGCCATCTTGGTCAAGGCACTCTACATCGGGCTTTTTCTGTATTTTTGTTTAATAATAAGAATGAGTTGTTGTTGCAACAGCGCAGTGCTGACAAAATGTTATGGCCATCGTTCTGGTCAAACAGTTGCTGCAGCCACCCAAGACTGGGTGAGGATGAAGCCACAGCCGTGCATCGCCGGGTGGCAGAAGAGCTAGGCATTACCTGTATTGATGAACTCACCAAACACTTTGAGTTCGAATATCAAGCCAGCTACCTAGATGTAGGTTCGGAATGGGAGCTCTGCTCCGTGCTGACTGCTCGTTGCGACCAGTTTCCACGCGTTAACTCCAATGAAATCAGTGCCACTCGCTGGGTAAGCATCGACCAACTGTCTCCTTTACTGCAAGCCGATGCCGAGCGATTTACTCCCTGGATCAAGCTGGAGTGGAAGCGTCTGTTGCCCCTGCTGCAAAACAAATTCCTGGCAGTATAGACAGAAGTAGGAGTTGCCTTGATGGGCAGAAACCCGAACTGAAGCAATTTCTTTGATTTTCCCCTTGACATCTGTCAATTTTCTGTTACAAGTAAAACTCACAATGCCGTTTACAGTACCTGCGATAGCCTTTGCAGAACTTCAAGTAAACTCGGCAATTCAATGGGTAAGTGCCAATAGGACGATCTGCACCAGTCACGGGGGAAGAAAAGCATGGGATTGTTTACCCGCACCACTGAATCCGCACCTTGTGAAGTTGAAGTGAGCCACTGTTTCGATAGCCTGCATGCCCACGTCAAGTTTCTCAATGGTGCCATCATCAATCCTGGCGATGAGGTGCTTATCCATGGCGAACCAGTGCTGGCCCCCTACGGCGAGGTGGTCCGTGAAGAGCGCGCGGCAACAATTACCCGTGCATCAAGACTGGAACAACTCTGGACCAGAATAACTGGTGATTTTGAGTTAATGGAACTGTGCGAATTCTCCTTTTCCGAAGAGGTATCAGTATGATTATCAAGCAAGTTGAAGATGCCAATGTCAGGCACTCCGCCGATGCGGCTAATGTTGAAGATGCACTGGATGCCGGTAATTACCGTCAGGCCGTGATTGACAGCAAGAGTGCCACCGATGTTGCCATGCGCAATACGCTGCTGACCCCCAGGTTCTATACCACCGATTTCGATGCCCTTGACGCCATTGATGTGAGCCCGGTTCGGGAGGAATGGGACCGGCTCATCGCCCGGATGCAATCGGACCCCAATAAGGGCCATTTTAAAAAGAACGACGACTGGGATGACATAGACTGGGATGGCATGGACCCAGAACTGCGTGCGGAGTTCACCGATTTTCTGATTTCTTCCTGCACCGCCGAATTCTCTGGCTGTGTGCTTTATAAGGAGATGAAACGCCGCGGCACCAACAAGGATATTACTACCCTATTTCAGCTGATGGCGCGGGACGAGGCCCGTCATGCCGGATTTATCAATGACGCTCTGCGCGAAGCCGGTATTTCGGTTAATTTGAGCTTTCTGACAGAGAAGAAGAAATACACCTATTTCCAGCCAAAATTTATTTTCTACGCCACCTACTTGTCAGAAAAAATCGGATATGCACGCTATATCACCATCTTCCGCCACCTCCAAAAAAATCCGGAGCATCGCTTCCACCCCATCTTTAAATGGTTTGAGGAGTGGTGCAACGATGAATTTGGTCACGGCGAGGCCTTTGCCCTGCTTATGAAGACAGATCCAAAACTGACCAGCGGGATTAATGCCTACTGGATCAAGTTTTTCCTGACGGCGGTCTATGCCACGATGTTTATACGAGATCACCAGCGACCAGTTTTCCACAAGGCACTGGGAGTTGATCCAGACTGGTTTGCCCGCTCCGTATTCATCAAATGCAGCGAGATTTCCAAGCAAGTTTTTCCACTGACACTTGACATTGATAACCCGCGCTGGGTGAAGAATCTCCGCGCCTTGCAGCGTGCAAATGCTGATTTGGCTAAAGCCAAAGAGAGTGGCGATTTCCTGAAAAAGCTTAGTTCACAGGCCCGAGCTGGCTTGGCCTTTGTGTCATTGCTGACGATTCCGTCTATCAGGAATGAGGTGCCGGCCAAAACCCGGCTTGAGCCTGCCTATTAAATGGCAAAGCCTGACTGTGTTATTTTACAGTCGTATGGCTCTGCCATACCTGCCTTATTGCTTGCCGGGCAAAACTGCAGTGCTTGTCGGGTTCGGCATAAAAGTCTTTATGAACTCTTTAGTCAGACATCGACTAAATTCCTGCTGAAGGGGCTTGTCTTATTCCAATGGACCAAGAGAATATGGCGAATGCTCTTTTATTACCCTTGATCACCCTTGTTCGTGGGACACTTGACAGTTCTGACTGGAAACGATTTACAACACAACGGGTCAGTTTGAACAGAAAAGCCAGAATACCCTAGGAGAATAATTATGACCATGATTGCCAGGTACTACGCGCAGGAGTCCCAAGCCCAAGCCGCACGGCAGAATTTGTTGAATTCTGGGTTTGGCCAGCAAGAGGTGACCCTGATTGAGTCCATAAAACCAACAACCACTGAAACTGGTGAGTTGCAAACTGACAATTCTGCACTTGATGCCCGGGCCATGCAGGCAAGCGTTCTGCTCGGCGTGGACTCCGGCACATGTCTGGAGAATCTAAGGCAAGGTCATGCCTTACTGGTCGTAAAGGCCCGTTTTGGTTATGCGAAGCAAGCGATCTATCTGACCAACCGGCATAATCCTGTTTCTAAAGCAGGTCCCGGCGAAATCTATACTCCACAATACAATATGACAAGCGAAAGTGCTGCCCCACTCTCTAACTTTCTGGGCCTGAAAGTACTTTCTGACAATCAAAGGGGAAGTCGAAACTTTCTCGGACTGCCAACCTTAATCGGAAATCGATCTTTTTTAACAGGTACACTAGTCGGCGGCAACTGGTCACTTACTTCTGCCTTGGGGTTGCTGATTTCCTCTGCACCCTGGTGTTCCCTGGTCACTACGAAATCAGGTAGCAACTGGACCCGTTCTTTAGGCTTCAGGATGCTTTCTGGAAATGCCACCCCTTTCTCCAGTTTTTTTGGGGTATCGCTATTGACCTATGGTAATGCACTTGCAGATTCCCCACCGCGCAGCAATCACCACGGTATCAGTCAGCAGGCTGCGCCTTTGTCTAGCCTGGTGCTTTGGAAAACGCTTTCGGCAAACCCGATCAGTATGCTGTCACGAATTATGCCACCACTGACGAGGCCTAAGTTTTCGCTGTTCGGCTTCAATAACCTGAGCAAGGCAAAATCAGGCGACCGCTGGACCCGCTCTCTTGGCTTCAGAATGCTGTCTGACAATGCCACACCATGTTCCAGTTTTTTTGGCCTGTCGCTTTTGTCCGATGGGGGTGCGCTTGTGGATTATCCGTCTGGCAACTTTCGCAAAGGCATTTCTCAGCAGGCGGCACCACTGTCTAGTCTTTTGGGATGGAAGCCATTAGCAGTGAGACCGACCAGCTTGCTGTCACGATTAATGCCTCCGCTGACAAAAGCAAGATTTGCGCTGTTTGGCTTAGATAACCTGAGCAAGGCAAAATCAGGCGATCGCTGGACCCGTTCTTTTGGTTTTAATATTTTGTTTGACAATGCTGCTCCGTTTTCCAGTTTTTTTGGCATTACACTTTTGTCTGACAGAAATGCACTTGCAGATTACTCGTCGGGCGGCTACCACAGCGGAATCAGTCAGCGAGCAACACCATTGTCAAGTCTGCTGCGCTGGAACCCGCTGACGATAAATCCAATAAGCCTTTTGTCACGAATACTTCCACCGCTGACGGGCTCGAATTTCGCCCTATTCGGCTTCAATAACCTGAGTAGCAACCCGGCCCCCCTGTCTGCTATCACGGGAATACCAGTCAAAAGCGGGCAATCTGGCAAGCAGTGGCAGACTTCACTCGGCTTTGCCTTGCTTTCCGATAATCCGACACCGCTCTCCAGCAAACTGGGTTGGACTACCAAGTCAAACTACCTGGTATTTTACAACCCAACCATCAGTTAGTTAAAAGGCCTGTGTCAGGTATTTCAGTCAACCTGATCATTAAACCCCGTTCAGCCTGGGTTGGCTGGATTAATATTCCAGTGCACCGGATTCCGCCATGGCTTTGGTGAGGTGGTTGGTCGAAGTTTCTGCCCTCTTCTTTCCACCAGTCTCTTGACTGCAAAAGCCAACAGATCTGTTTCCAAGTACAAATCTGCGCTGTCTTTCGGCCCTCTAATGCAACCGAATTTTATTCGCTGGCGTAAAAATAAATGAGAGGGCAGTGTCATGGGAATATCGGCTGCATGTCAAAGCTGGTTCCTGCAAATCGCCGATAGGCCTTGTTGTCCTTGCTTGGTGTCAGACTTGCAACCGGATAGATAAGTATGCTCTTCTGTCCTGCCAATGCTGGAGACAGACTCGACAGGGCAGAATGACAAAAGCAGATAAACATAGCTGAACAGCTTAAGGAGAATAAGTAATGACAATGATCGCAAGATACTACGAGCAGGAGAGCCAGGCCCAGGCAGCCCGGCAAGATCTGCTCAACATGGGATTTGGTCGGCAGGAAGTTACCCTGATTGAACCTGCACAATCAGCAACCAATGCCTTCAGTGAGTCGCAGTCTGGCAATGCCGAACTTGAATCTCGAGCCATGCAGGCAAGTGTTCTGCTCGGCGTGGACTCTGGAAAATGTCTGAATAATCTCAGGCAAGGACGTACTTTGCTAGTGGTTAAGGCGGGTTTTGGGTATGCCAGGCAAGCGACATACCTTGTCGACCGTCATAATCCTATTGCGGAGGCCAGTCCCGGCGAGGCATATCCACCTCAATATCATATGCCGAGCGAAAGTGCTGCCCCTCTTTCTGAGTTGCTGGGTTTGAAGGTGTTGACTGAAAATCAGGGGGCAAGCCGGAGCTTTCTCGGGCTACCAACCCTTGTAGGTAATCGGTCCTTTTTGACTGGTGCACTTTCCAGTAGCAACTGGGCTCTTACATCTATTATTGGTTTGCTGATTTCCTCAACTCCTTGGTGTTCACTGATCAAAGCGAAATCAGGCAGTAGCTGGACCCGTTCTTTTGGATTCAGGATGCTTTCCGACAATGCCACCCCATTCTCCAGCTTTTTTGGCGTTTCACTCTTGACTTACGGCAGTGCGCTAGCGGACTCCCCGCCTCGCAGCTATCGCAACGGAATTAGTCAGCGGGCTGCGCCACTATCAAGTCTCCTGCGATGGGGTCCACTTTCAAAGAACCCGATCAGCTTGCTCTCACAAATAATGCCCCCGCTGACAAACTCAAGGTTCTCCCTGTTTGGGTTCAATAATCTGAGCAGGACAAAATCTGGTAGCAGTTGGACCCGTTCTTTTGGTTTCAGCATTCTTTCCGACGATGCCACTCCGTTCTCCAGCTTTTTTGGCATTACACTTCTATCTGACAGAAATACGCTTGCAGATTATTCGTCGGGTAGACATCACAGCGGAATCAGTCAGCAGGCGGCACCACTGTCTCGGTTGTTGATGTGGAAGCCGCTGGCAGCAAGACCAATCAGCTTGCTGTCCAGAATAATGCCCCCGCTGACCGGACACAGGTTTACGCTATTCGGCTCCAATAACCTGAGCAGTATCCCTGCCCCTCTATCTTCTCTGACAGGAATGCCCATTAAGAGCGGAAAATCCGGCGGCCAATGGAAGACCTCCCTTGGGTTCAACCTGCTTTCAGATAATTCTGCCCCGTTGTCGAACAAGTTGGGCTGGACCACCAAGTCAGACTACCTGGTATTCTACAATCCCACCCTGCGATATCAGGACTGAGCAGGGTCAGCCATTGATCCGGGGCCGCAGTGCCTCGGATTGCTGACAATTTCAGAGCTTCCAGGCCTTGATCTGATGCGTACCTCTCTGTTTCCTCCTGCTGCCCCTCTCCCGCCTTATTTGAATCATTAATCTGAGCTGAATTCCGGCTGTCAATCAAAATTGACAAATTTAATTGACAATAATACTTGACAAAGCCTTTTTTGCTTCTTAATCTCGCAGGTGAGGGATAGGGTTCTACCGGAATGTAGTGTCTGGCTAGTGTTAAGAACTTACCCAAAAGCAACACAAAAAGGGTAATTTCTTTTCCGCCGAATATTCATGGTAGTGCAATTAGTACGACCTATCCTGGGATTTTTCTAATAATCTCGGAGGATATCAAAGTGTCAAATATAGATGATCCAGATCGCGTATGGCCAACTGGTCTCACGATCAGGGAATCGGAGGAGTTGCACAAGCACCTGATTGATGGCACTCGTGTATTTGCTCTTATTTCAATCATTGCACATGCTCTGGTGTTCGCAACAACACCCTGGCTGGGATAAGGAGGAAATCATGAACCAAGGTAGAATTTGGTGTGTAGTGAACCCGACTGTGGGCTTGCCTCTGTTCTTGACTTCAGCGGCATTAACCTCGTTGGCAATTCACTACTTTGTATTGAGCAACAACATGGGTTTATTCAACGCCCTTTTTGGCTAGGCACAAGCTTGGTTAAATGAATTGAAACAAATTCGGAGAGGCCGCAAGGTTTCTCCGGATTTGTTCAATCAATCTCTGACTGTACCTGAGAACAAACACAGGTATGAAACGACTCAGTTCCAGGATAATGCAATCGTGGCTTTCCTTGGGTCCAAGCTACCTCCCTTTCGCTGATGTTGCTACGCCAGACCTGCCCTTGAGCAGGCTGCTACGACTTTCCCTGTTTCAGGTTTCTGTTGGCATGGCTTTGGTGTTGCTGGTGGGCACACTGAACCGGGTCATGATTGTGGAACTGAATGTGCCGGCCTCCATCGTTGGTATTATGCTGGCATTGCCGCTGGTCATTGCACCTTTTCGAGCCTTTATCGGTTTTCAGTCTGACAATCACAAATGTGCTCTCGGCTGGCGCCGGGTGCCCTTTATCTGGAGCGGCACCCTGTACCAGTTCGGCGGTTTCGCCTTCATGCCCATGGCCTTACTGGTACTAGCCGGCAAAGGCGAGTCAGGCAATCTACCCTTATGGGTGGGCCAGTGTTCAGCCGCCCTTTCCTTTCTGCTGGTGGGTGCTGGGATTCATATCGTACAGACCACGGGGCTGGCATTAGCTACCGACCTTACGCCCCAAGAGTCACATCCCAAGGTTGTTGGACTGATGTATGTCATGCTGTTGTTCGGCATGATAGTCAGTTCCCTTGCCTTTGGAGCCGCCTTACAGGATTTTTCTTCCGGGCGGTTGATTCAGGTTATTCAATCAGCGGCTCTGCTCACCATGATTCTTAATGGGCTAGCGATGTGGAAGCAAGAAACCCGTAATCCGGCCAATAGCGACTTGGTCCCCGGCCCAGACCCGAGCTTCCAGGAATCCTGGCAAAATTTTTGTGCAGGCGAGGATGCTGTTCGTCGGCTAGCCATTGTTGGCCTTGGCACCATGGCCTTCGGCATGGCCGATGTGCTGTTAGAGCCTTTTGGAGGTCATGTGCTGGGGCTAACGGTCAGTGCCACCACTCGGCTGACTGCCTTGGTGGCACTAGGTGGCTTGGTCGGGTTTGCCTACGCAGCTCGTGCCTGCGGCAAGGGTGGCAATCCCTACAGCATCGCTCGTGCAGGTGCTTTCATTGGTATCCCTGCCTTTTTATTCGTCATGTCAGCCGCCCCAGTTGGATTTCCAGTTCTGTTCCTGCTGGGCAACTTGCTGATTGGCCTCGGTGGTGCCCTGTTTGCCCATGGCACCCTTACTGCAACCATGAATCGTGCGCCCAGCGATCAGATTGGCCTAGCCCTGGGCTCCTGGGGGGCTGTTCAGGCAACAGCAGTCGGCATTGGTATGGCACTGAGCGGAATTATCCGAGATGTGGTCAACAGCTTGCAGACCATTGATGTCTCCCAAGGCGGTACTGAGGGCATGGTCACCGGGTATCTTGCAGTGTATTCAATAGAGATTGGGCTGCTGATTATAACCATTGTGGTCAGCTTGCCCTTGCTGCAACGGCGGCGAGAACAAAACCAGGTCAAGGGAACTGAATTGTATTCCTGAACAGATTGTGCCGATGCCCATGGTTTCTCATCCTATAGTGACCTTCCCTGACGAAATCCTTCTGACCAAAGCGGTCGCAGTTGAGGAGTTTGATGATAAGTTGGAAGTGCTGGTCCAAAATCTGTTCGACACCCTGAATGCACAGGATGAAGGAACCGGAATCGGACTATCAGCCCCGCAAATCGGCGTTTCGAAGCGGGTTTCGGTGGTGCATGTGCCGGATGATGGCTATGGGCCTGTTGCCTATATCAATCCGGTGGTACTGGCCAAAACAGCCTATGGCCTCGTCGAGGAAAGCTGCCTTTCTGTTCCTGGTGTGGAAGGCAATGTGATTCGTGCGACGCGGGTCAGGGTTGAAGCATTTGATCGGAGCGGGGAGCGTTTTGTCTCAGAGGTAGATGGCATGCATGCAGTCTGTCTGTTGCACGAAATTGACCACCTGGATGGGACTCTATTCATTGATCGTCTTTTCTGGCCACGCCGCTGGCGGGTAAAGCGACAGCTCAGGAAACAGCATCGGCTTGCTGTAATGGATACTGGCTGACCTTTTGCCACCGTCGCCGTCAGAATACAGATATTCAAAGCTGTTGATTCTGATATACCTCACAAGGGTTGCATTCAGTCACGCCTGGTTGAATCTCAAGCATCCTGTGTTATGTACTGCACTCCAGCATCCGAAAGCTTCTAATTTCCCCAAGGGTTATTTCCCCGCATCCTGTGAGTGTGGTGTTGCATAATCCGCGGACTGCTTGCGCACGCGATACAAAGTCAGAGTTGATCATCTAATAGAGTGAGTAAACCTGCTGGTAATGAGTTTCTATTGACTATAAACAAAGACTGCAGATACTGCAATTGTGTTTTCCAAATTTATTCTCTGCTCAAAATATTAAGTTTTCATGTAGTCAGAAATTGAAGCGCAAGGTTTTCGGCAGATATTTTTCTGAACCGTTGGATTTGCTGACTCTAGTAAATAGTGGGAATTACTAATCGATTATGAATTGAATGATGAGTGCTCAGTAGCATCCTGAAATCGAACTATTACGGTCAATGGTCAAGATGCTATACCCGCGG
The DNA here is from genome assembly GCA_026710425.1 of Gammaproteobacteria bacterium. Classification (GTDB taxonomy): domain Bacteria; phylum Pseudomonadota; class Gammaproteobacteria; order Pseudomonadales; family Pseudohongiellaceae; genus UBA9145. Next base: position 3,770 of record JAPORB010000132.1, on the reverse strand, counting down.
CTTGGCACTGATTTTGCGGATGCAGTCAAAGGGTATTGTATGCTTGTCTTCCGTTATTCACACACTGCCCCATTCTGACAGCTTGTTGAGTAGACTTGATAGTGTAATTCCATTATTTCGGGAGCTCATTGTGTTCCCGGTTGCTAAACCTTTTATTTCGGCATCACTTACGCGCTCACCTGTTTGTATTTTTGGGAAATGTATAACCGTATGTACTTTTTGGCATCCTATTGGTGGTGATCGTCACAATAAATTTAAGCATGAATCAAAATTTTTAGGCACCACTCAAGCTGCAATAATCCGCACTATTTGTATAAAAGTGAATCAATTAGAATTCATCCCTCAAACCGATTAGTAGAACCCCGTCGGGGCCAAGACTCCATAAACTAAGCTGTGTCTGACTAAAACGAGTGCCTCAATCCCACCTCAAAGATCTGGCTCCGGTTTCTGATATTCAGTTGTGCTGGAATCAGGTCGACATTTACTGATACATCCTCAATACTGATATGGCGATAACTGACTCCAAGGGAGAGCTGGTCAGTGATTGAATATTGTGCGCCAATGATTGCCTGCCAAGCGAAACCACTGTCATCATCGTCCAGTACGGATGTATTTGAAGGAGCGAAAGTAGCCTGAGTACTGGCATTGCCAATCCCCACCCCTATAAAAGGGGTTATGCCACCATTGAGATTAAAATCGTAATAGCCGTTGAGCATTAGGCTCGTCGTCTCAATCTCACCAGTGCCGTTTCTTAGGAAAGCGTCGGTACTGATGCCAAGGTCTCCCTGCCTGCCTGAGAGCAGCACCCCGACATCAATAGAGGCTAGGTCGGTGCCCGATACATTGGCACCAGAATGACTCTTGACATTGTTGGCATTGCGCGTCAAGGCGAGTTCAAAGCGGATATTGCCGTAGTCATAGCCCAAGGCACCCGAGAAGCTGATATCACTTTTTAAAGAGGTTTGCCAGCCAACACTCTCGCCGGCAGGAATGTTAAGAGATAGCGGAATACCAGTCACTGTACCCGTAATAAAGGCTGATCTCAACTCGCCAGTGTTATCTGAATTTTCCTGGTTGGCAGTACCCAGAGATCCGAAAAGGTAGAATCCTTCAGCAAAACTCAAAGATGACAGCAAGCCTGCTAACAAGGCAACCACCAAATATAAGATAAAAGAGGGTTTGAACTTCATCATTATTTCCATCCAAATCGTGGCGACTTAGGATAAACGTAGAAGCAGTCAGTGCAGATCAACTCAAGCGGCCTGCCTTAACGGCTGTCGCCGTCCGTTTCATGTGAATTCATGATAGCAAATTTACCCTGGCTTGGGTGTCATAAGCAGGCGATACCATGTATAGCCGCCAGCTGAATCGGCTCACTATTCGACCACATCAGGATTTTTTATGGATTAGTAACTGGATTCAAGGTACTCTTCTTACCGCTAAGCAAATTTGATCAATCTCACGATTAAACGCTCGGTAACTCTCTATGGCAAACCACGTCCCACTGGCAAAAGACAAGCATGCCAGCCTGAAAGTCGTCAATTCGGGAGACTATACCCGATTTCGGAACCAGAACTTGATTCCAATCGTCGCCAGAGACTTTTATTCCTTGGCCTCGGAATTTCCGCTGGTATTTGTCACCGACAAGCAATCCGAGGCATTCACGGCGGTAGCTATTATGGGCTTGCAGGACGGTCAGAACCTCTACTGTCAGCAGGAACCATATCCTGCCCAGGTGATTCCAGTCGGCTTTTCCAATGCTCCCTTTGCCATCGCACCTGCTGATGACAAACGTGAGCAGTTTGTGGTCATGGTGGATGAGGACAGCCATCTACTGAGTGAAAGCGAGGGCCAACCACTGTTCAAAGAAAACGGCGAAAAAACCGACTACATGGAAGGGCGTATAGAGTCTCTGGTGCAGGCGGCGCAACAAGGAGAACAGATGGGGCAAATTTGCAAGTTGCTGCGGGAGAAGGAATTGCTCGCAACTCACCAGGTTCAACTGCAACATCGTCCAGACGCTCGACGCTATAATATCGAAGGGATTTATACTGTAGATGAAAAAAAGTTGAACGAGTTGTCAGATGATGGTTTTCTGGAATTGCGCAAACTTGGCCTAGTCTCCCTAATTTACGCCCATCTCATGTCTTTGCAGCAGTTACGCAGAGTCTCCGAAAAACAGTATGAGGCAGATACAGCCAGTGTAGCCGCTCCATCAGAATCTGCGCCAGCAGTTTAATGTATCAGAGATGAGCTACTGAATGGTACTGGAATTACCCTGCATTTGTGAGGCAAAGAAATTTCGCGTCGGATAAAATGCACAATGGGCATGACACCTCACCATCAGGAGATAATGCTATGAAACCCACTTATTTTCTTCTGCTGCTTTTATCAACAGTCAACCTGTACGCTCAGGAAGATGAAGGCGAGTTGATTGTGATTGCAGAGCTGAACCGTGCTGAAGTACGGCAGTTCATTGAGGAAGCTGAAGACCAGTTCTATGCCATTTTCAATGCCAATGTCGATGACGAGGACTACAAAGTGACATGCAGCATGCAAACGCCTACGGGATCCAACATCCCTGTCAGAGTATGTGAACCGGAATTCCTTCGCCAGGCACGCTCAGACAACCAGAATACATTCCAGTTCAATAGAGGGGCCACTCTCTCCGAAAACTCTATTCAGTCAGCACTACAACCCCAGTATGATGAGTTGCAGGAAAAAATGGAGCAGATGACTCGCAACATTCCAGAGTTTGCTCAAATAGGCAGCATTTTGGGGCAGTTGCGTGCCCGCCTTGCGGAACTAACGCGATAGGAAAGTGGCAGGTCATGCAGATAATCAATGCCCTCGACACGGAAGCACTGCATCAAAAGTACCAAAATACCGGTTTCGTCATTATCCATGATTTACTCTGTGATGCGGTGGCCGAAGCTGCCTATCATAGCCTGAAGAATAGTGTACCGTGGGAGTTTCACTATCGAGCATTTAAAAGTGGTGACAATGTCGGCATATTGGCACCCGAGCAGTACGCCAGCATGTCAGAGAAGGAAGCCTTGAAACTGGTGCCGAAGATTGCCACGCTGAAGGACAATGATTTTACATTCGCTTACTGTCGTTACACAATCCCAACTACTTTGGAGAATACACCCGAGAACCTTTATATACTGACGGAGATTTATCGTTACTTTAACAGCCAAGAATATCTGGCACTGATGGGGAAAATTACTGGTAATGATAGCGGCAAGGAAGTCAGCACATGGGCCTCGCGCTATGACCGGCATCATCACCTTTCCATCCATATGGATGAAAGCCCGGGGCAGGGCCGAATTGCAGCTCATGTACTGGGGCTGAGCAAGGACTGGAAAAAGGAGTGGGAGGGATGCTTTGCCTTTTGTAACAGTAAGGGGAAACCTGTTCACAGAGTTCCTCCCCGCTTCAATACCCTGATTTTATTCAAGGTGCCACGCTTGCATCTGGTGACACCGGTTAAACCTTATGCCGGAGCCTCTCGTTACAGCCTGTTTGGTTGGTATAAATCTACACAGCAGTACTTTAGTGGAGCTTGAGGAACTATGGACTGATGTCCGGGGAGCGAAAATTAAATGAAGAGGCCAGATCGAAGTGTCAAACTCATTTGCATGGAAATTTTTGCTAACCAGAAACGTTTGGAATCATTGGATTATTGCTTATTGGTTGTTCATCTCAGATGATTTTTCAATCGGCAACTTCCTCAAATATTCGCCGAAGGATGGAATAGGAATCATATA
>JAPORB010000161.1 GCA_026710425.1 Gammaproteobacteria bacterium | reverse complement strand
ACTTGAGCTTCAGTTTTTCTTACTTGAGCTTCAGTTTTTGCCCACTCAGATAAGAGTAATTTCATATTTGAAGCAATTGCTTTATTCTCAGCAGAAATTGCTTTCAGCTGTTCAGCGGTCTCTGCTTGCAAAGTAGCAGTTTTCTCATGAAAAGCTTCGATCTTTTCCAGTCGAGCATTGAATGACCTCAATGAATCGTCCGAATCAGTAACCCGTGCTTTATCAACTTCTTCAGTCATTAGCCAACCCTCACCAATGTTTAATTGTCCATTATATGCTCTCAGATGGGTTTTGTATAGCTATTGCAACTGTACTGACAGACACTGATTACGAGGGAACAGTGTAATCATGAACTGAAACTTCCTTAGCCTCTGGATTAGTAGGTTAGGTTGTTTTAGCATGGTTTGTGCACTTGCTGGCACTAGATTAAGCCCTATCAGTGCCTTTACCAAAAATCAACATTCAACCAGCTGTTAAGCAATTGCAATTGATTATCTGCATAGGTGAGCATTTTCCTTTATTATTGCCAATGCCCCTGATTAAGCACTGGCAAAAGTTGTACATTGGAGTCTCAACATGATCCGTCTAATTTTCTTCCTGGCTGTCTTGCTGGTTACCACCTGCACTGAACAACCTCCGGCAATGACCACCAGTCAAACTTCAGGTCGTGAGGCGACACCTGCCAACAAAACAGCAATCACCAATGTAACCGTGATTGATGCAGTCGAGGGTATGCGTAGTAACCAGACTGTGATCTTTACCAACGATGAAATTATCGCTGTGCAAAATGCAGGGACCCTAGCTAATGTGGCAGAACAAATCGATGGCACAGGAAAGTATCTGATTCCCGGTCTTTGGGATTTCCATGTGCATTTGACCTTTGACAAGCGTCTGACCGCCGCCATGCCAGAGCTGTTCCTGTCGTGGGGAATCACCAGTGTGCGTGATACAGGCGGGCTGATGCATGAGATTCTACCCGTAGTTCAAAGTATGCGTGCTGAGGATGCCATAGCACCCCGTGTCTTTTTTGCTGGTCCGCTCCTGGACGGGGAATTTGTCGTCTATAACGGCATCGGCCTGCCAGAGATCGGAGTCTCAGTGCCCACGCCAGAGGCGGCCCGTCAGCAAGTGATTGCAATGCATAAGCAGGGAGTGGATTTCATCAAAATCTATGAAATGGTCAAGCCAGAGGTATTTGATGCCTTAATTGAGATCGCTGATAAGTTGCAACTGCCCGTAGACTCCCATGTCCCTCTCGCCATGCGGGCCCGGGTGGCTGGAGCTCAGGTCAACTCCATAGAGCACCTGCGCAATATCGACATGGACTGTGCGGCCAATGCCAGAGAACTGCATACCGCCCGTCTAGCCCTTCTGGAAAATAAAGCTGGCCTGGCCGGTGCCGCCCTGAGATCAGCCTTGCACACCGAACAAAGGCTGCCTGCCATCGCCGACTATGACGAATTCCAGTGCGATAGCGTGATTACAGCACTAAAAGACACAGTCATGGTACCCACACTGCGCCTGAATTCCCTGATGCTGATACCGCCTTGGGAGCGGGCTGACTGGGAAGAAGCATTGTCGAGCTTGCCGGAGAATGTGAAGCAAGACTGGTCAGCCCAGACCGAACGACGACGAATTCTGCCACCAGGCGACCCCATGTTTGCCAGCTGGAGCCTGTTCCTCACACAGCGAATGCATGCAGCCGGAGTACCCTTCGGTGCAGGTACAGATGTCCCCATTGATCTGTCCATACCCGGCTACAGCCTGCATTCAGAACTGGACATGCTGGTGCGGGCGGGACTCACACCCATGGAAGCTTTAAAGGCAGCCACCGTTGTGCCGGCACAATATTTCGGCCTGGAGAACACTATGGGCAGCATCGCCCCAGGTCAGGTTGCCGACATGGTATTACTGGAGGCCAATCCACTGGACGATATCAATAACACCAAGCGCATTTTACAGGTTATCAGCAAGGGGCGGCTGATCCCTTGAAGCAACAGTGTCAGAAGCGGATCAACATCGCTTTCCCAAAGGTCGGTCCAGTATCAGGTAAAGTTTATCGCTTAGATAACAGCGATTCCAGAAGCTAAATTCAGCTTTGTAAAACGGGACATTGATTACAATTGCAACCCCGCTTTCCAAGAGCTCATATTGAGTTTATTCAGGCTGGTATGGCAGCGAGGAATGGTGGAGCACAATTCTCAAAGTGCCCGCTTCATCCTTTTTGTAGCCCCAGCTCTTGTCCACCTTGGTGACATTTCCTTCCTTATCGGTAAACGTAACCCAACCCATCCACATGGCAACATCTCCCTGAATGAAACTGGCTGAGGTTTCTGATACCACGGTGCGCCAGCCCTTGATACCGAACCCTCCATCAAGCGGATAGTCATCGCAATGACCCACAAAATAAGACAGTGCACCTTCACGGGTTGGGCGGAAAGTCTTTTCACCGCTGGCCAACGTTGGTTTGAACAGAACTGGGCCAAGGTTATATCCATAGGCGGCATCAATCGCATCATTAGCCACTTTTCTCGCCGCATCAATACCACCGTCTTCATACGCCTTTGAAACGGCAATGAGTGCATCACCCCAGATTTGGCGAGCCTGGGTTAGTTCATGATCAGTTATTGGTGTAGTCATTAATTAACTCCATTTTTCATAACACCCCGACTGGCAGGGGGGATTCATAGTAGGTGAATGGTCTCACGTTGTTGTCAAATTTGTTCAGTGCCTTATCCGACCTTATCGAATTGCTGATATTCAATCAGCTGGTTAACATGTCCTGAATATGATCAAAGTCAACGCTACCCATAATTGGTGTCGAACATGTGGCCAGTAGTGATAGTAAAGTTAAGGAAACCTAAGAAAGTCCCAACAAGCCAAGCCGTCTTCCGAAAAATTGAAATAGAGAACGAGGTGAATTCGAATACCTCCTCTATAACCATTGAACACACAGCTCTAGCGTTGTCTCCTTATGTTATCAATTTACTGAGTGTATGCGGAAGAACATTTTCCAATGACAAATGAACCTGAAATCTCGCTACAAATCATTTATTGCGACAACAACGATTGACCCAGTGAACGAGAATAGGCAACTAGGGCAGGAATCAGCGATAACAGAATTGCTGCCAGCATGGCACCTCCCATATACAACCAAATGCCAGGGGATGAGGGCCAAGCCTCTATCACCAGTGCATAGGTTTCGCTCAACCAGCCCTGGGTAAGTCCAAATCCCAGAACAACCAGCAGATAACCGCATACTGCCGCCACAGCCATCATTGCCAGACCCTCCAACTCAATCAGCCATACAATAAAGGAAGGGCGGGCCCCGATGGCGCGATAAAGTGCCAGTTCGCGCCGCCGCTCCCGCAGCGAGGAAAGCAACATGGTACTCAAACCCAGCAGTGAGGCCGTGAGCACCAATATCGAAATCACCTGCAGAAGATTTTCCAGTGTGCCGATGATTTGCCACAACTCACCAAGTGCCACAGCAGGCAAAATAGCAGTCAAAGGTTCTGCAGGGTAATTATTGATGGCACGCTGCAGTGCAAAGACTGCCATGGGTGTCTCCAGCCCCAACAGAATTGCTGTGATTTGCGTGGGCTGAAGCTCGGCCAAGGCCGGGTCATCCGCTTGCGGGCTCAAGGCTGCAACCTGCACCCCGTCCCTAAATCCAAGGTGAATAGCCTCGTAGCCCTGCAAGCTAACGTGAATGGTTCTGTCCACCGGAGTGCCGGTTGGGGCTAGGATACCAGAGACCGTAAACGGCAAGTTGTCATGATTGACAAAGCTCGTATTGCCAAGACCATGTGCGATGATGATTTCTGCCCCGGTTTCATAGCCCAGCGTATTGGCCACTTCACTGCCAATCACCGCATGCAGAGGGCTATTAAAGGCTTCACCTGAGGTCAACCGAAGCGGCTCTGAATCGCCATAACGGAAGTACTCAAAATAATCATTATTGGTGCCAAGCACCCGATAGCCGCGATGGGAATCACCAAGAGAGAATGGAATGCTCCAGGCAATGCCAGGTCGGGAAATGATGTCCTGGTAACTCTGCCATTGAATGTTGTTGGTCGCATTACCAATGCGAAAGACAGAATAGAGTAGCAGGTTAACCTGGCTGGTCCGGGCTCCCACCAATAAATCCACTTCGGAAACCGTCCTCACAAAACTGCTCTCGGCCTGCGCCCGGACATGTTCCACGCCAATAACGATCGCCATGCTGATCGTCAGCGAAGCCAGAGTTAGTACGACACTGCCGCGCCGGCTCCATAAACTGCTGAGAGCTACCTCAAACATGGTTTGGTTACGATGCCTCCATTTTATCTTTGACCAAAGCTGATGCATTTACCTTGTTGATATCAGCAAGTGCCACTACGGTTTCAAAATGCCCGGCCAGTGAGTTATCGTGACTGGCAAACACAACTGCACAACCAGTGGTTTCACGAATTGACAACAGCAACTGCACAAAGTGATCCTTGGCATCCGCATCCAGCGCAGATGTCGGTTCGTCGGCCAGAATAATTTCCGGCTGGTTGATAAATGCACGTGCAATCGCTACTCGCTGTTGCTGTCCCACACTGAGCTGGTCGGCCTGCCTTAGCAACAGCGAGGGGGACAGTTGCAGGGACTCCAGCAGTTCCACTGAACGTTGTTCTACTGGCTGACCGGACCGACCGGTAAATCGGGCAGCCAGTCGCAGGTTCTGTCCCACAGTAAGGAAGGGAATCAGGTTGAATTGCTGAAACACAATGCCGATGTGATTGGCGCGAAAACTATCACGGCGGCGAGCAGAAAGACTAGCCATATCAGTCTCAAGAATGCTGACACTGCCCGGCGGTGCTGCCAATATACCGGCCAGCAGACTCAGCAGGGTGGATTTGCCGCTTCCTGATGCGCCGCGTAAAAACACCGATTCCCCGCAGTCCACCTGTAATTTCGGCAAATACAGAGTCGGATGCTCAGCACCCGGCCACGTATACTCCAGGTTAGCGATGCTGATGGCTTCCCGAGTGACTGAATTTGCTGGCGATTCCAAATCACGCATGTTATCTCCCACCTCGACGGTGCCCAGCCAAAATCTGGTGCAATACCTTTACAAACACGGTGATTTTGTCGACAATTTGTTCATGATGACGAATTTCAACATGTTAAGGCTTGTTTTTTCAATTCTTCTCTCGCTGACGCTACTGAGTCTACCAGTTCGCGGGCAAGATGAGGATCAGAGCCAGACTGAGGTACTGGCTGTAGAATGGGTTGATCTTATGAGCCAGGCTGACCTTGACGCTGTCCTTAATGCACCGCAACTGAGCCATGACCTTTACGGATGGCAGGACCAGCTGGCCGGAAATCCAGACGGCGAGGCCTATATAAAAGCCTTGCGATCCTACGATGTTAACCCCGATCTGGTGGATAAGCGCATTATGATTCCGGGCTTTATCGTTCCCACCGCCTATAGTGAAGACCGCCGTGTCACAGAATTCTTCCTGGTCCCGTTTTTCGGTGCTTGTCTGCATCTGCCGCCTCCGCCACCCAATCAGATTATCCATGTTTCCTATGAACAGGGAGTACCGCTTGAGAACTTTTACGATGCCCATGTTGTGCATGGACTACTTAAAAGTGAGGTGATCGAGAACGACATCGCAAGTTCTGCATATAGGCTTGAAGCGGAAGGTGTTTCTGTCTATTCCTATTAGCCCTGTCTCCCTTTTTGACAACCTGAAAACTTTACAGTAGCCTCTTTTCTCTAAATCTGCGGTTCTTTCCACTGCATCCATCTGGACTTCTTCCGCACAATTTGCCGTCAAACTCGAATCAGTCGGCACCTCGGTATCAGCGTCCTGCTGTGCGTAAAGACAACAACCATGACCTCATTCAGTTAGATGTCTCATCAGGCAATTTAGCAATCACTGCAAGATTGTCTCCCGCATTGACTGGTGGCGTACCAAACAGTATTAAAAGCACTCCGGATGCAGGAGCCGAAACAGTTTTCAACTGATTTCCAAAATAATCCGTGATTACACCCAGCCGGGTATCCTCTTTAACATAATCACCAACACTTACCAGCGTGTCTGGATACCAAATGCCATCATGCTCACTGTAAACTCTAGCGCGCTCTGTAATGAATAGCGGATTGGTCGACGGGAGAGGCTCGCCCATAATCATCTCCAACTCTTGCAAAACATTTAAAACGCCGACCGTAATGGGATCAACAAACCGATCGTCAACGCTGCCAAGCTGACCGGATTCGATGTCCATGGCAGGAATGCCCCTTGCCACCGCCTGGGCACTGGTGTAAATGCCCAACTCGGTAGAGCTATAGTTGCCTCCCATGACTACCACTGTTTCCAGGCCAAAGGCTACGGCTAGGCGTCTGGATTCACGGTTTACCTCTTCGGTACCTCCCTCGCCGTAAAAGGCACTGTAGGAAGGACGCAGGCTTTCATTGCCATCACCCGAGTGAATGTCAATCAGATAGTCGGAAGCAGTTATCACTGTTTGAGTCAGTCTGTCCGCTATGCGTTCGGTAATGCTGCCATCTGGCTTGCCGGGAAAGGAACGGTTAAGATTTTTAAGATCGTCGGGGCCGAAATAAATTGTTCTCCCCTTGAAGGCAGGCATATTGGCGATATGCACAATAATAATAGTCCCGGCGAGCTGTATGGGATCAAGCAGGTCGGGTAGCTGCTGCAGAGACAGAATAGGCGCATACTCTGATCCATGAATGCCAGCGATGAGCGAAAGTACTGGCCCCGACTGACTACCATGCAGGACAGTAACTGGAATGAAAGTTCCATTATCACTGGCTTGGGCTTCAACCTGGATTTCGCCACTGACGCGTTGTCCCGGTGCCACTGTCATGCTGTCCAGCTGAAACGGCTGAGGCTCTTGTGCCCACAATACCCCGCCAGAGACAAGCACAGCCCACAGCATGCCGCGCCATACCAGCCTTGCAAAAATCAAACAACCCAGATATTGCTTCACACACCACCTCCCAATAACTCACGACCCAGTTGCAGTGCCTGCTGCCGGGTTTCCTCATTTTCCGCATTTTCAGCCACGGCGGCCAAATGAAAGAACAATCCTGCATATGCCGCCTGACGCAGATCATTTTCCAACTCATCAAGATACGGATCAGTAGCAGGCTCATTGAACTGCTGCAGCAACTGCATAAAAGAAATCATTTGCTCACCGGTAAACCACTCTATAACACCAGCCCGTTCAGCCCGATGCGACTCTGGCGCTAAATATTCAATGACAGGCTTGTTGTCTGTATTGACCTGGGCATCCTGCACCCATTCATGATCCCGGGTCAATGTGCCAAGATAGTGGGAAAGCAAGGGTATTTGAGCCTCCTCTCCGCGGCGGAAACTGGCAAGGTCATGGCGTGACCGCTCGATTATCGGTAAGTCTCGTGGCAAAGGTTCATTCTCCTTATGGCCCACCAAGGCCAATATAGGCTGTTCGGCATAGAAGTCGCCACGCCATAAACTGAGAACCGGAAATGCTTGCGCCATGGTATTGGCTATGATCTTCAATTCCCTTTCGCTTATCTGATAAAGAGGAATCCACTGTACGAATAGCCCGTCAGGTTTCAATCGCTGTCGTGCCCGTTCAAAATGTTCCAATGTATAGAGCAATGCGACACCAGCTCGCCAAGGAATAAAAAGATCGGCAATGATTAGGTCATATTGTTGTTGGGTGCCCGCAAGATAGTTGCGACCGTCTTCAGGCACAACCCGCACTGCCGGATGATTATGCAACTGGTTGGTGTACTCGCTAAAGTAGCGGGCAGAGGCATTGATCACCTCAGCCGACAACTCAGCAACGGTGACCTGCTCTACCGGGTAATTAAGCACTGTACCGGCGGTAATTCCAGTCCCCATCCCCAAATAAAATATCGATCTGGGATCAGGGTGCAGATGCATTGGTAAGTGGGTCTGAATCTGTTCCATGCGCAGGGCACCTGAACCACCGAGTGCATACCAGTTGTTCAGTTTAATCCGCCGACTGCCTTCTCGCTCAACCACCGCCACAGTGCCATCCGGACCCTCCCACAGGGCAAGCAGCTGTTCAGAACCTGTATTAATACGCACCAGCGGCAACGATACAGGATTTGCAAACAACAGGGTGAGGGCAAAAACAGAAACCGTGACCAACCGTGCACGCATATCGGCAAAACATACGATCGGGATCGCCAGGTAGGCGGCACCAATTATCAGGACACTGTTCCAGAGTCCCAACATAGGCAGCAGCAAAAAGCTGGCAACCAACGGACCAATGACAGCACCAGCCGTGTTCCATGCACCCAAACGTCCCAATATGCTGCCGGGTGCCTCATCAAGATTTTCTGCATGACGGAAAAGAAATGGCAGTACCATGCCCAATAGTGTGGTCGGCAGACCCACAATAACTCCGCTGGCAAAAAAGACCTGTAGCAGATAGCTGCCCAGTTGATCCTGATTGCCGAGGTAGGTAAGCCCATCCGTCCAGGTCACAAATAACATGGGTGAGGTCATACAGGCGATACCCGAAACGGCCAGCAGGCACATTAGGATATGGTTATTGCTAGCCGAGAGGTACTTGCTGAGTCCCCGGACCAGAAGTGCTCCCAGAGCCAGAGCGGCCAGAAAAACCACCAACACTGCCGAGAAAGTATAAGTCGAGTTCTGCAAAACCTGCACAAACATCCTGATCCACAGCACCTGCATTGCCAGACTGAGAAATCCAGAGAGCAGTGCCACAAACTCAAGGAACCCGAAATTCTTGCCCGTCTGAAACATAGCCCGAAGCGGCGACACTAACAGCAACTGGACCATCCCTAGCCTATGTTCTTTTATGCTCTTATGTGGAGGCTGAGTGGTTTCAGTCCTGGCTGGCACTGTGCGTGCGAGTAGCCAGGCACTCACACCCAATGTCAGGGACAGTAAAAGGGCCAGCGCATAGGTCAGGTTGATGCCCAACAGTCGCGGCAGAAAAAATCCCGCTGCCACGGCTCCAGTCACCGCCCCCAACGTATTGATGGCATACAGGGTACTGGCCAAGCGACCCAGCATTCGGGACTCCCGAATCAGGTGTGCCCCCATCACCGGTAAGGTGCCTCCCATCAAAAAGCTAGCCGGACAGATCAGCACCACAGCCAGCAGTCCCTTAAAAAGCGGAAACCACAATGCAGTTTCCGCCAAGGTATCGAACATGTAGCCATAGAGAAGAAAGTAGACCTGGAACAGCAGGAAATAAAACAAGCCCGCCAACACGATGCCGAACTCCAGCAGAGCATAATTGTTCAGGGGGTTCCGCCACTGGCTGCTACGCCGCCCCCAGAACCAGGAGCCTGCGGCCAAGCCAGAAAAAAACGCGGCAGTGGTTACTGCCGCGCTTTGTGAAGTACTGCCAAACAGCTGTGTAAGCTGTCTCATCCAGAGGATTTCGTAGATCAGTCCCGCCGCACCAGAGGCATAGAAAATCCCAAGGGTAAGTAGTGCCTTTATGCCACTGTCCCTAATAATCAAGCCTCAACCCTACAATAAAGCCACGGCCAGGCTCCGGCGCGAAATTTTTGAGAAACGAAGCATGATTACGAATTTCTTCATCCAGCAGGTTGTTGCCACGAATGAAAACCTTCAGATCACTATCATTTCCAAAGCGCCAGTGATAGTCGGCATACAGTGACAAATTGGTATAACCGTCGGTAGGTAACTCTAGTTCGCCTGCATCATCCTGCTCCCTCACATTGGTAGCAAGCAGTCTCATACTCCAGGCAGGACCGAAGAATTGCAGTTCCGCACCAAGCTTGGCTGCGGGAATTCGTGGCACATTGCCTCCAGCGTCAAAGTCGGCATTAACCATATCGCCGAACAGTCTGAGATTAATTGAGGTATTGCCATTATCCACCAAGGCAAGGGCCACCTCTCCTTCAATTCCCCTGAATTCAGCATCCCGGGCCACATAGCTGGCAAGCTGCACTCCCTCATGTTCCATACCGGTGAGATTCAGAAAAATAAAGTTATCGATCTGATTGTAATACGCGTTGACCGATCCAGTCACCGAGCCGCGGTTCATCCGGTAACCAAACTCTATATTATTGGAGGTTTCCTCGCTGAGTTCGGGATTGCCGATTTCCAGCAGATTGGTGGCAGCATGCACCACCAGATCATCTTCATCTGCAATTCTGGCACAGGTACTGGCAGAAGTATTGGAATAAAGTTCCTCAACCCCCGGTGCCCTTTCAGAATGCGACAAACCCAACAGTACATTGGAATCAGCCGTTACATCATAGAGCACACTGCCGCTCAGGCTGGTGGCATTAACATCGGTCTCGCAACCACCATTGGGAGCGACATTGTTTTGTTCGTAACGCAAACCTATTTCGGCAGTTAGGTTCCCGCTGGTGTACCGTTCTACTCCAAAAAGACCCCGCGAGGTTATATTAGATTTTGGAATGAATGCCTCCTCACCAGTGGCTGAGAACTCTGTATCTGACAATTGCAGGCCCCATACGCCACTCCAGTTACCAACAGGCACATGTGAAAGTGTAAAGCGACTTTCAGTACCTTCATTGCTGAACAGTGTACCTATATGTGTATCGCCATCTTCGAAATACTCCACCTCGCTATGCTCATAGTCGGTTACACCCACGGATCCACGAATGGACTCGATCCAGCTGTTCTCCAGTTCAATACCGCCACGAAAGTCATAGCGCCTGCTTTCCATATCAATGCGGACAAACTCAACCTCATCATGGCCTCCCTCATCGTGGCCTCCCTCATCATGGTCACCTTCTTCCTCATGATGATGCTCTTCCTCATGGTGATGCTCTTCTTCGTGATGTTCCTCTTCATGATGGCCATGTGCACCGGGCGGCAATCCGTAGTCATTGTTGAGCTCATTCACTGAAAATCCGATGAAGCCATTGTCACCCACCCAGGAAAAACCCATGGTGCCGCCATCGGATTCAACATCCGAGTTACCAATGAATCCATTGGTATTTTCGACTTCTTCCTCACCATCATGATCATCATGATCATCATGGTCATCATCGTGATGATGTTCGTCATGGTGTCCCTCCTCCAAGTGTTCGGCAACCAACTCTTCCAGGCGTTCCACAGAAACCTCATCAATGGCAAAGCCATTGATCTCGACATTGTCATTGGTACGACGAAATGCATCCAGATGAAACGCGAAGTTGCCGGCTGCCGCATCCAGACGAATTATAGTCTTGTTTTCATCATTGACCGTGTCGCGGGTCTGCTGAAGGATAAACTGGGGATCTTCTACCAGAGATTCTGGTACACGATTATCGATCACATTCACTACACCACCAATTGCACCGCTTCCATAAAGCAAGGTGGAGGGACCACGGATTACCTCCACTCGTTCGGCGAGGATGGCCTCCACGCTGTTGACATGATCCGGGCTAAATGCTGCTACATCGGTGACCCCAACACTGTTTTGCAAAACCATGACCCGCCGTGCCGATTGCCCTCGAACTACAGGTTGTCCCACACCAGTGCCAAAAGATGCACTGTTAATACCAATCTGATTTTTGAGAGTCTCACCCAGGCTGTTATTGACCTGTGACAACAATGCTTCACCAGAAAGCACGGTAATGGGCAGAGAGGTTTCAGCCACACGCTCTTCGAATGGTGCCGACACTATGATTTCCTGAAGATCATAGCCGTCATGCAATTCCTCTTGAGCCAGACTGTTGAAACTTGCGCCAACCAGTGATAACAGCGAGGCTGGGAATAATAAACTGGAAAAAAACTTTCGAACCTTGGTATTCATCAAAAACTCCAAAAAATCATACATAACAGGGGATTAGATCAGCTAACAAAACTGCTTCATCGGGTATTTTACAGTCCGATAATCAGCAACTTGGTCAACCAGCAACAAAAGCAGGGCTTAGGGTGCTGATGCTCTAAAGAAAGGGTGGTGCACGGGAATTTGGCTTTATCGTCTGAACCGAGTGGATGGTCAACCCTGCACGACTTCCATTCTGGAGGGAAATTGAGAGTGGATGGAAAATTTCTGATGCAATAAATAGGTCATCACCCTGGCTGAACTTCAGGCAAATCTCACATTCAGGTCCCGCATAATGAGAGTGATGGGTATGCGAAACCTGCACCTGCAAGACTAAAACCAGGACGACCGCCAGCAGGTTGCCGAGGCTAGCCACCTTTAAGCCACATCTCGCCATTCTGTTCATCTTTTTGCGTGAAATACTAACCGAAAATTGCATGAGAAAAATGTTATATAGTAACAATAAGAGCCAATTATTCAGCATTCGAAGCACCCGGTCAACAGGCAATTTCAACAACAGAAAGTGAGAGCTTTAAATTCTATGCCTTCTTCTCAGAATTGGCAGAAGAGCATCTCCATCCGATCAAGCTTATTGCAAGCTCATCTCATTGAAAATTATAGCATTTTCTGTTTTTATGGTTAGACATTCCTTTCCAAAGGGGTACAAACAGCCAGTTCGGTTACGCTGGTTATGGCTGAATTCAGATCAGATCGAATATCCTGCAACGATACCCCCAGAAATTAAGAGGAATGCCCTTCCAGCTTTGACGCCGAGGAACTTGATTAGCTTTTCGTTATGCTGAGGGATGGAAAATTTGTAAAGAATCTAAGCATGACATGGGCCACCCATTACTGCATTTTGTCCGATTGACTTACTAAACTGCACTGTGCAGTTTCGTAGCTATTTTCAGCCGCCTTAGTTCATCGTGGTAGCCCAATCAATATCAGGGGGTTCATCTATATCAGGTGTTAGACAACACGTAGACAATGAGCGTTGGATTTAATTTTGAGATTTCCCATGATTGTTTGTTGTGATTTGACAAACTGACCGACTGTATCATTTAACACTGGGCACTGATGGAGACAAACCCATTACTTCTGTACCTAAATTCGTTATAACCCGGTCTAGACCCTGGCAGAATCATTCATGAAGTCGATCACTTTTAACAAATTTTTGGTATTCTACCAGTAAGATATATTTGGCTTAAAAATTTCCTGAAACAATAATCAATATCGGTGAGGATAACTTGTCCGGGGGTATTTCATGGCGAAGTTGTATGTTGTTGAGTTGACTGAAGAGGAAAGGAAAACACTGCATCAACTGATTTACACTGAAACATACGCTGCTGCCATGCGTCGTAATGCACAGATACTGCTTTCTGCCGATGAGTCTGAGCAAGGTGAGGCACTGTCAGATGCAGAGGTGGCAGAACTGGTAGGCGTAACAACTGTAACGGTTGAGAATGTTCGCAAACGCTTCGTTACCGAGGGGATGTACCGGGTTTTGGTTCGTGCCCCAAGAAGTCGTGAACGCTCAAAGGTAATGGATGAAAGGGCAGAGTCCAGATTAATCAGTATTGCCCTTTCAAAAGCACCTAAAGGATGTCGTCACTGGACTATGCAGATGTTGGCTGACGAGCTAGTGCAGCGCAAGATTGTCGTTTCAATCTCTGATGAAACGGTGCGCCAGTTTCTCAAGCGGAAGGGAATAAAACCCTGGCGACAGGGCATGTAATGCATACCATATTGAGTTCAGCAACATCGGTATAACCTTTATCACTGACTTGGCTACATCTCTAGTCGACTGGGCCAAGCCTCAGACACAAAATCCTCACAATTATTCTGGGCATCATGCTGAAATCAGTGGGCAAGGTTGAATTCGTTGATATAGCTGTCGACACCTCATAAAGACCGGGCAAAAGCTTCCAGTCCGGCCAGGCCCAGTACATCACTGGCCTGTAAATACAGGTCATGTCGATTTAATTCAGGTAATTTTTCCTGCAACACCTGCAAGTGCCGCTCCTCCTGCTGATGACGATTATCAAGAAACTCACCCATGCCAACAGGTGCCCGCTTGTTGACAACCAGGCAATTAACCTTCACATCGGCATTAAGCAGTTGCTCATGCAGCTCAATAGTCTCCAGTACCGGTAACCGTTCCGCCGCCAGTACAATCACGAATGAGGTCATAGACTCATCAGCAAGATGACTGCGCAAGCGTGAGAACTTGTTGCGTCGGCGCAGCAATATCTGGCGAATTCGGCTCTCTTTTTCCTGCTCTGACTGGGTCGCTCCGCCTAGAGTCTTGTCTTCCATCGTGGTATCAGTACCTAAATCACGTACAAACTCAGCAAAGCGGTCGGCTTTATCCCTACGCTTTATCAACCCTTCTGTCCAGGCAGACATCATCTCGGGCAAGACCATTAAGCGGGCTGTATGACCGGAAGGGGCGGTATCGAATACAATCAGATCATATTCCTGTTGTGCTTCATGGATGATATCGGCAATTCTCTCCAGAATGGCCGCCTCATGCATGCCCGGCGCATGTCTTGACAGGGCCATGTGTTTATCAATTTCGGCATGCCGGGTAACCGGCATTAGACTGTGCAGGGCAGTACTCACCTGCTTCAGATGGGTATCCACTGTAGCGTCGGGATCTACTTCGATTGCATCAAGACCAGCCGTAATTCGCACTGGCTTTGAACCAATACTTTGATCAAAAAGGTGCCCCAGGTTATGGGCAGGATCAGTTGATACCAGGAGTACGCTCGCCCCTTCGTTGGCTCTGGCCAAGGAAACTGCTGCGGAAACCGTAGTTTTTCCGACACCCCCTTTGCCGCCGAAAAACAGGGTTTTTTTACTGCGGGCGAGACTTAACAGCAACTGACGTGATCCAGAGGGGAGTGCTCCATTCCCATACGCAGATGCCATTGATGAAACTGATCGTAAACTATGGGAAGCAACTCCATAGTATAGAATGCAGCTGGATTGGGAACACCAAGGCTCTCAGCGAACACCAGCAGCATGAACAAATCTTCCTCATCTCGCTGGGCACGGGCAAAGGAACGGCGATAAGGAGCCACATAATATTCGTGCAACCCTGCTTCAAGTCTGGACAAAAACCCTTTGTTTTCTTTGTTTTGTTTCAATTTGGAATTTTTCATGTCAATATTTTCAGGAGGGAATCAGTTATGTGATTAACGATTACACCAAAACCCATACATATATTTGGCTGTCGTTTGGTGTAATCACTCTAATGTTAGCTCAATTGATGCATTAACTCACGATTGAAACTTGTCTTTGCTGTTTCGGGTGTTAGGCCTGTAATTTTTAGTTGATTAAAAGCCGTCACCAATTCCCCTTGAAAAACTCTCTTGCATTTTTCTCACGAGCCTATTTTGCTCATCCCTTTTCGAAGTGACTTCAGTGAAAATATCTGGAGATCATTATCAGAAAAAAGCGTAGAACTTCAATTATTGTTGCGTGCAACCCGATTTAGCCGAGCTTGCTTTGGATCAATGAGCAACGGACGATAAATTTCCACACGGTCACGAGCCTGCAAGACATACTCTGAGGGTAATGGCAACCTACGACCATCCAGCCGCATGCTGAATATTCCCATGGGGCTGGACTCCGTATCCAGCTCGGGAAATTCATCAGCGATACCGGACTTTCGTACCGCTTGCAAAGCCGTGGTACCCCGCACAACCTTAAGCCTGATAACACATTGTTTTTCAGGGGTGGCACACGCCACTTCCACCGCAAGAGTATCGGCATGTGCCCTATTGTCAGCACCCATAAATCAACTTCGCCCGCGCCACCAAAGCATCAATCTGAGCATTGGCAACACGTTTGAAAAGTTGCTCAGTCGCCAGATCAACCAGTGAGAAATCAAACTCGAACTGCATGTTCAAGCTTACCTTGCACGCCTTCTCATGCAGGCTTTGAAATTGCCAGCGAGCAGAGAAATCCCGAAACTTGCCTTCAACCAACTCCATTTCGATGCTGTGCGGCCTCAGTAATGTGTTGCGGGTGGTGAAAGTCTGGCGGATTCCGGTCTGAGCCAGTGTCAGCTTGCCCACCATCTCATCATCTGTTTGGCTGATAATGATGGCCGACTTGCATCCCCTCATGTAGTCGGGGTACTTTTCTATGTCATTCACCAGATCAAACATCTGTTCTGCTGAGTGATTTACCAGAGCACTGCGTTCTATCAGAGGCATGAGCGAGTTATCCGAAATAAATCTGGTTGACAGTGCTTAGGAAAACCACTAGCAAAACCACCGGGATTACCGTGCCTAGGGAAAAATTGATGTATTTCTCCAGAAGCGATCCGCTATAACTCTCGTCACCGACCACCAGCTCTTCTTTCAATCCACTAACTTTCCATTGATAGGCGCAAAAAATACAGACCGTTAGTCCGACAAAAGGCAGTATCGTCTCGTAGAAGACATCAGACACCAAGTCGAAAAATGATTTGCTGACACCACCATAACTGGTGAAATTGGTAAAGAAGTCAGAGATTCCAAGTGACATGGTAGCAGGGATGGTAAAGACTATAAGCAAGACGGCCTGCAACAAAACTGCCTTCCGGCGTGAAAACCCGAACTCATCAATCCAGCATGCAATTGGAATTTCTATGATTGAGACCATGGACGTCAGGGCCGCAAAGAATACCAAGGTGAAAAAGGCGGCAGCGACCATACTGGCTCCCGTATAGCCCACGGCACTCTCCATGGACAGAAAGATTTGCGGCAGAAAATCGAAGATTAGACCTACACTGCTGGTGGACAGGCTTTCGGTATCGGTATTGGCATCAAAGGCAAAGATGGCTGGAAGAATGAGCATCCCGGCAAAAAAAGCAATGCTGGTATCAGCGATGGCCACCATGCGCGAAGATTGCGCAATGTTATCCTTGCGGCTGAAGTAGGATCCGTAGGTAATAAGAATCCCCATGCCGAGAGACAACGAAAAGAATGCCTGCGAGAGGGCACCATTTATCACCGATAGGTCGACACGATCAAAATCCGGCACCAAGTAATAGCTCACACCAACACTGGCGTTGTCCAGGGTCAGTACAAAGATTACCAGCAGCACCAGCATCACTGCCAGGGTGGGCATCAGGATACGCGCCAGACGCTCAATCCCCCCCTTTACGCCCCCTAGCAGGATAAAAAACATCAGTGCCAGCAAACCCAGCAGCCAGGCAAACAGGGATGGATCGGCAACAACCTCGCCAAAATGCCCTGACTGCGACAGCATATCAAGATGGCCAAAGGCTATTTCCTTGATGTAGACCACCAGCCATACCGTGATTACCGTATAGAAAACAGCAATCATGAACGGGGTCAATATGGCCAGCATGCCCGCCAGACGCCAGTACGGATTGCCGCCGGAAATTGCTGAAAATGCACCCACCGGGTTGCGGGTTGTGCGCCGACCCATGGCAATCTCGGCCAGCATTACCGGGTAACAGATAAAGGCGACGAAAAAGAGATAAATTATGAGGAAGGCGGCACCCCCGTTTTTCGATGCCATCACCGGGAAGGCCACCAGGTTGCCCAACCCTACAGCAGAACCCGCTGCTGCCAGAATAAACCCCAGTTTAGAACTAAACTGCCCCCTGTCCTGACTGTTCTGAACCATTAACCCCTCAACACTTTCTCATACCCGTGCCAGTGTCACCGGATTCTAACAAAAGCGTTCGCCCAACTCAATTAATGGCGATGCTGACAGTGGCATGTGCTACATAATTAGACTGGCAAACAGGGTATAATTGCAGATTATGTCCAAAGCAAATAAATCAAGAACTCCAGACAATCTGATCGTGCAAAACAAAAAAGCGCGGCATGATTACTTCATTCAAGACAGCTTCGAGGCTGGCATCCAGTTACAGGGCTGGGAAGTCAAGAGTTTGCGTCAGAGGAAAGCCCAGCTGGTTGACAGTTATGTCCTGATCAAGTCAGGCGAGGCTTTCCTGCTAGGGTGTCATATTACCCCACTAGAGACCGCCAGCACCCATGTCATAGCCGACCCTGGTCGCATCAGGAAGCTACTGCTGCACAAAAAGGAGCTTGCGCAACTGTTTTCAGCCACACAGCAAAAAGGCCAGACCTGTGTCTGCACTAGGCTATACTGGAAAGATCACCTGGTGAAAGCTCAGGTAGCATTAGCCAAGGGCAAGCAAAGTCATGACAAGCGTAGCTCTATCAAAGATCGTGAGTGGAATATTGACAAGCAACGCATTGTCCGGCATTCCAACCGTTAATCTCGGCTGGCAATACCACCATCGCTTTCAGCTCGACTGATCCCAGCCACTCCAGATCAAGCGCACTATTGAGATGTTAATTCTGGTTGAAAGCAGCCTTGCACATGTTGGACATGCTCACTACTGCCTTTTTAAAAGTAAAGCCATGAACAAGCGTAATGCCGTGCATTTCACGAATATCCGCATGAGCAGCTTACCCTGCCTATATTTTATTGCTGAACTGTTTGCAGCTTCTAGACAATAATGAAGTGTAGCTATTCGTAAATTCAGATGTCCTGACCTCGGCCCTTTCTGATCTGCTAATGTCGTGACAGTTTTCAG
>JAPORB010000112.1 GCA_026710425.1 Gammaproteobacteria bacterium | reverse complement strand
ATCGCGGTTGGACACGATGGGTCCCGGTTGTCGCTGCACTGCAATGTCTGGAGCAGCAGGCCCTGAACGGCAATTGATACTTTGGCAGGTGCGTCAGTCAATTTGCATTAGTTTGCGGAAAGACGGGCGCAGTCATTTGCCGTTGCACTTTTAGAACGGGTGGAGATGTTTTACCTGACCCGCTGAAACGCTTGCTCTGAAGTCACTTCCAGCCGATTGTTAAAGCCTGTGATTGATTACTAAGCCCCCATACCAATGACCAAGACAGAAAACCACAATACAATGAGATGGTAAAAGACATGGCATGAGATGCATTGAGTTACCGCAGAGAATTTTGGGTTTCTTACTGGCGATAAGGGGCGGTAAAAATAAAGCGATCAATTATTGATGATGCGCCGATTCAGGCAATTCAGTCTGAATCCAATAAAGATTGAAGAGACACTAATTTGCTGGTGATATGAGTGAACCTCCACAAGGGCCGGTAGAGCTTGGAATTAGGTTTTGGCTGGAATTATAAAGAATGGCCGCACAGTTCATGCTGGAGTCAGGTGAGTTGATGGTGGCTTCACCAATCATCTCGATCATGGTTTCCCCGGTAAGTTCATCCTCGTAAATAATCAGTGTGTTGCTGGTGCCGGTGACCACGCTGAAGTCTCCTTCAAGTTGCTGCCGATAGTTCACTGGCGAGCCGATGATGGTGGCACGAACCAGCCTGCCAGAGTCGGCGGCATATTCAAACACGGCATGATCGCCTTTGACTACGATATTGCCCTGGGTCACTTCAACCTCATCTGACATCTCTATCAGGCGAACTCCCGGCCCTGAACTCATAACTACTTCTCCAGCTGCCTGCCAGTCCACTGGGATGGTCTCCTGCTTAGCCGCCTCTAAGGCAGGGGTAATCAGCAGCAAACATAGCACATAGCAGTTCCCTAGCCACCTGGGCAAAACATCGCTGCCTCGGTTTCTTTGGCTGCCAATTGAACCTGTACTTTGACTCTGCAGGAACGCGCCTTTCGGACTCCAGAAGTGCAAAGAAAGAAAACCAAACTTGTGACTAGAGGTGTTCAGTAGCCTCATACCTTCCCCGGCTATCTTGCCTGAAAAACAATTGATCGCTATTGAAATCAGCAAATAATCCCTGCGCCGTTTGTTCAATGCTGGTTGTAATCATTCTTACCTGGCAATCGGTTTCCATCTTTTGGGCCTGAGTATCAATGGCCAGATACTCTGTAGTGAGTACAGTGCGGTGACCATTCGGATCAAGCCCCAATACCTCAACAGCACCAAATAGTTCAATGGTTCCGGTATCAAGAGTTGGAACTTGCTTATGTGGCGTGATTTTGCCGTCATCAGCAACGATAAGCCAATGGATCTCCCCATTCCGGTGTAGCTGAAGTCGAGGCTTGAACAGTGCTGAACTTGAATCCTTAAAGTAGACCTGCCGCTCTGCCTGCAGGGTGTAGCTGATAATACCCGCCTCATCATACAAACGAGTATTGATGCCCTCACTGTACCCGTCATAGTTCAGTTCTGCGATCGCACCTTGGCCACTATTCCTGGAGTTTACTGCCGATGCCGCCATCAAACCGAAATATAGACTGAGGGCGGCAAGCAATGTCACCAGTATAAAGGGTAGTTTCTGCATCTGTAGATCTCGGCATCAGCGTATGAGAAGCATATCATGAAACAGACATGGAGCAGGACTGGGCTACTGGTGGTAGAGGCTTTCCGCTCAGAAAGCAAGAAGAACCATTTCTGCATGCAGACTTGTTGGAAAGTTGTCTGTTTGCATCAGCCAAACGAGGCATACTATGATCCTTGACATTGCATCAGAAAATCGCAAATCTCCCGAACCGCACCGCAACCGCCGCCCGCACTGGTGATACAGTCGGCCTGTTGCCTGACTGTCTTATGGGCATTGGCGACAGCAAATCCGATTCCAACTGCCTTCATGACATCAAGATCCGGCACATCATCGCCGACATAGGCAATCTGGGCGGAAGTAATCTTGCAGGTGCTCAGAATATTCTCCAGAGCTTCAAGCTTGTTGTTTTGACCTTGGTAGACAAACGTCAATCCAAGGTCGGTAGCACGTTGACCGACCGCCGCGGACATGCGACCAGAAATTATACCAACATCAATTCCTTGCTTTATGAGTGTGCGGATGCCATGGCCATCAAGTGAGTTGAAAACTTTCATCTCCTCACCTCGGTTTGAAAAATACAGACGGCCATCGGTTAATACCCCATCCACATCCAGCAAAAGCAGACGAATATCCCTGGCGCGCTGTTCAACTAAAGCAGCTCCTATCAATAACTGCATGTCATAACCAAGTTTGGATCAATCTTGTTATTCAAATACTTCATAATCAATATCTCTGGGCCCAACGGATTGCCAATAGTTAGATCACACTGGCCTGCAGCAAGTCATGCATCTTGAGGATGCCCTGCAACTGACCAGCTTCATTCTCGACCAAAAGTACATAGATACTGGATTGTTGCATGACCCTTGCCGCCTCTGCCGCTAGTGCATCTGCTTTGATTTGTTTATAGTCCCGGGACATGACCTCCCCGATTTCAGTGGTCTGAATATCTTTGCCCCGGTCCAGAGATCGTCGTAAGTCCCCATCGGTAAATACGCCTGTAACAGCCCCTTCATGATCGATAACTGTAGTCAAACCAAATCCTTTACTGGTCATAACAAGCAGAGCCTCGGACAGTGGTGTATCGGCACTGACTTTGGGAATCTCATCTCCAGAATGCATCAGATCCTCGACCTTCACCAGCAATCGTCGTCCAAGACTTCCCCCAGGATGGGATATGGCATAGTCCTCCCGGGTAAACCCGCGCGCCTCCAGCAGGGCCATGGCTAGAGCATCTCCCAACACCAGGGCTGAGGTAGAACTGGAGGTGGGGGCTAGCCCCAGCGGACAGGCTTCTTCATTGACGCTGGCATTAATTACAAAAGTGGCAGCCTTACCCAAGGTCGAGCCGGTTTCACCGGTCATAACAATGAGCGGAATGCCTTTGCGTTTTAGTATCGGCAACAGGGCGATAATTTCTTCAGTCTTGCCGGAGTTGGACAATATCAGCACCATATCTGCTTCGGTGATCATACCGATGTCGCCATGGCTGGCCTCGGTAGGATGCACGAACAGTGCCGGGGTGCCGGTGCTGGCCAGTGTGGCCGCAATTTTCCGGCCGATATGACCAGATTTACCAATACCGAGAACCACTATCCGACCCTCACAGGCCAGCATTGCCATGCATGCCTGAATGAAGTCGTCATCAATGCGCTCGGACAGGGTAGTTATTGCCCGCTGTTCAATATCAATGGTGCGCTGTGCACTGTTTCTAATCAGTTCCTCGGCACGCATCAGCAGCTCACCCAATCATTACAGTATCGCCGGTTCATAGACCTGGAAAAACATGAATGCAAACCAGCCACAATAGATAGACAGGAAAATAATGCCGCTGACTCTGCCAATCTGACGATCTTTCCTGATGCCCCGGTAACAGAACCAGGCTAAAATAAGCGTAATGATCAGGACTCCTGTGTAGTCACGATAGAATAACTCTGCCTCTATCGGGCCGGCACTTAACAGTCCCGGAAAAGGTAGCACAATCAGCAAGTTCATTATATTTGATCCTACTATGTTGCCGATGGCGATATCATCCTGATTTTTCAGTACACTGGTCACAGAGGTTGCTAGCTCTGGCAACGAAGTGCCCAGCGCAATTATGGTAAGTCCGATAATGGAAGTTGAGATCCCCAGGGATTCGGCGATAGAGCTGGCCGCATGCACGAGGGCCTCGGCACTGAAGACCAGCAAGGCCAGCCCCAGGCTTAGGTAGGCAACTGCCTGCAGGTTGCTGATTTTTGCAATGTCTTTTTCGCTTGTTTCCACAACAGTGCTGGCTGAAATACGATTGCGAAACATGGTGTAGCTGAAAAAACCAGTTATGGCCACAAGGACTATGGCATCAATAAATCCAAGATAAAGGTCAACCAGCAAAGCTCCAGATACAAAAGTAACCAATAAAAGGGCAGGCAATTCTTTGTCAGCCAGAGATTCGGGTGGTTTGAGCGGGCTGATGATTGCTGCTATACCGATTGCCACTCCGACATTGAACAGGTTTGAACCCAATGCATTGCCAATGGCCAATTCAGGTTTGCCGTCCCAGGCAGAAACGGCGGAGGAGAAGATTTCAGGTGCTGAGGTGCCAAAGGCTACAATGGTCAGGCCTATCATCAGCGGCGACACACCAAGATTGCGGGCCAGCCCGGAGGCCCCGAACACAAATTTGTCGGCCCCCCAGATTAAGCCAATAAACCCCAGAATGATTATGGCTGAATCGAAAAGCATAAGGTCGGGTGATCAGGTATTGGTCTTAATTATCGGCTTGGTAAAATTGGCGCACAATTAACCATTAGAAGGGGCTTTGAGACCATTTGCAAGAATAATTTTGGCTAGGAGGCGACTGATGCAGAGTTTTGCCCTCATCAAATACTGCTTTTTCTTGCGATTTGATGTACCATGAATAGAACAAAGAGTTGATTCCTGGTTAGTATGAAAGGGTTGGGGCTTGGTCTAACCGCTAGGGTGGAGCGTGATGGAGTCAAGGTCGGTGTTATTTTGTTGCCATAATCAAACATGCTTATTCATGTTGGCAAACGGAATGTAGAGTCTGGATATCTCCCGATGATGTGAGTATGGACCAATGGTATGGAATGACAGGCAAGGGAGTTAAATTAATGAGGAGCAATGTGGTTTTTGGTCGTAAGACCTCCAGGGTATGGATGGCCGTATACCTGCTGGTCATGCTGATAGCATCTAACTCCAAGGCCCAGGAGCTCAGTGCAGTACAAACTGCTGAAGAGGGCGTTACAACGCTGTTGCAGACAGTTTTGGATTCCAGAGAGTTATTTCAGAGTGATCGGGAAGCATACTTTACCCGCATTGAGGATGTGCTAGTTTCATTCGTTGATTTTACCGCTGTGACAAACGTTGTTATGTCTCAACATGCAGATAATGCGACTGAGGAGCAGAAACAGCGTTTTGCAGATATCCTGAAGTCAACCCTGACCCGATTTTATGGTGCTTCACTTGCCTCCTACAGTGGCGAGGAACTGATATTCCTGCCACAAACTAATCCCAATGCCGCCCCTCGGGCCGACACGGTGGTGAGAATGGAACTTCTGGGGAATGAACCGCTACAACTGCAATATCAGATGTTTCTCAACGATAATGATGAATGGAAGTTGAAGAATATTCGACTCGCAGGTATCAATCTCGGCAGACAATACAACACACAATTCAATTTCCTGATGTCCGAACATGAAAATGATATTGACGCAGTACTGGACAACTGGAAATAACTGATTCTTGTCAGGCTAAACCAGTGGAACCTTCTGAAATCAAGCAGCTGCTGGAGACTGCCTTTCCTGACTGTGTCATAACGGTCGAAGGTGGAAGCGGCAAATACCAGGTGACTGCCGTGGGCGACGTATTCGAAGGGCTGAATGCGGTCAAAAGACAGCAATCGGTTTATTCCGTGCTTAATGAACATATCGCCAGTGGTGCTATCCATGCTGTCTCCATGCGCCTTATTACCAAGACGGAAAGTACCGCTTCCTAAGTGTTCTGTTAAGCTAACACTGCTGATATGGACCGGCTTTTAATTAATGGGGGAGTGAGCCTTCAAGGCGAAATCCGCATTGCCGGTGCCAAAAATTCAGCCTTGCCCATTCTTGCGGCTACCCTGTTGACCTATGAAACGGTTCAGGTTCGCAACTTGCCTCACCTGTTCGATATTACCACCATGCTGGAATTGCTGGGTTGCATGGGGGTTCGGACTGTTGTGGATGAAAAGCTTAATGTCGAGGTCAATAGCAGTAGTATCGAACATTTAAGTGCACCTTATGATCTGGTCAAGACGATGCGTGCATCTATTTTGGTTCTGGGACCCTTGCTGGCCCGATACGGCAAGGCAGAAGTTGCTCTACCCGGTGGTTGTGCTATAGGCGGAAGGCCCGTTGACCTGCATATATCTGCCCTGCAGTCTATGGGAGCAAACATTGTTGTGGAAGAAGGCTATATCAAGGCTTCGGTTGAGGGCAGACTCAAAGGGGCACATATTTTTATGGATTTGGTGACCGTAACCGGCACCGAAAATGTGATGATGGCTGCCAGCCTGGCTGAGGGTCAATCCATCATTGAGAATGCGGCGCGAGAGCCGGAAGTCGTCGACCTAGCCAATTGTCTGGTAGCGATGGGCGCCGATATCAGCGGGCAGGGTACCGACACCATTGTCATTAATGGTGTCGGCGAATTGCACGGATGCAGTTATTCGGTAATGCCGGATCGAATTGAGACCGGTACCTATCTGATAGCTGCTGCCGCTACCCGTGGCCATATCAAGGTCAAGGACACCAGGCCGGATATTCTGGACTCGGTTCTGAGGAAGCTTGAACAGGTTGGGGCCGACATCAAGGTAGGTGAGAACTGGATCGAGCTGGATATGCATGGTAGACGTCCGCGCTCGGTCTCGGTACGCACGGCACCCTATCCGGCCTTTCCCACGGATATGCAGGCCCAGATCACCGCACTGAATACGGTGGCAAAGGGTACCGGCTCAATTACTGAAACCGTATTCGAGAACCGCTTTATGCATGTCCATGAAATGAACCGCATGGGTGCTACCATCAAGGTGGAGGGTAATACTGTGATTGTGGAAGGGGTGAATGCCTTGAATGGAGCACCTGTGATGGCCACCGACCTGCGTGCCTCTGCCAGTCTGGTCATTGCCGGGCTGGTGTCGGAAAATCAAACCATTGTGGATCGGATCTACCACATAGATCGCGGTTACGAATGTATCGAGGAGAAACTGCAGTCTCTGGGTGCCAAAATTCATAGAGTAACAGCCTAAAGGATCCATCAATTGGGCAATCTGGCAATTGCCCCTCCTGACCAAAGTAAAAGACGCATCGCATTGCTTTTGGTAAACTGCTGTATACCTGCACTAACTGTCACATCGTTACCCACCATGAGCACTTCATCATTGGTTATCGCCCTAACCAAAGGACGGATCCTCAGGGAAACCCTGCCGCTTTTCCGGCGCGCAGGCATTGTTCCATCCGAGGAAATCACTAGCTCGCGCAAGCTTCTGTTTGACACTAATCTGCCCAATGTCAAACTCATGGTGATTCGCGGGTCAGATGTGCCGACCTATGTGGAATTTGGTAGTGCCGACATGGGGGTGGCTGGCAAGGATCTTGTTTTGGAATATGGCTGCGAAGGTTTTTATGAACCGCTGGATTTGAGGATTGCAGTGTGCCGTTTGATGACTGCACAACGCAACGGCGAGGATCTGCCGACTGGTCGACTGAGGGTGGCTACCAAGTTCACCAACATCGCTAAACGCTATTTCGCAGAACAGGGACAACAGATTGAACTCATTAAGCTCAATGGAGCACTAGAACTGGCTCCAGCCATGGGGCTGGCGGATGTCATCGTTGATATTGTCGACAGCGGCAAAACGCTCAATGCCAATGGACTGGAAGCAAAGGAAACCATTGCAGAGATTTCCTCACGGCTAATAGTTAACAAGGCGGCTATGAAAATCAAGCATGCGCTAGTGACTGATGTTCTCAACAAGCTGAAATATGCAGTGAATGACGGTCAAGATTGTGCCAGCCAGTCTGTGTAGGATATGCCGATCAAGTTTAGTATGTCCTGAATAACTGCCATACTATAAAATAGAACAATCAGTCTTAAAATATTTTCCAGCTAATTCGTTTATCGAAGCATGATTAAGAAATTATGGTGTGATTTTCTTTTTTATAAAAGGGGACAAGTTGATTACCTCATGGCGAGAGGCTCCGTAAAATGAGTGCTTGCCATTAATTTACCTTTACAACATTAATTATTGTCGTTATGGGGTAAACATCATCTGACTGTAGAAAAACATGAGCATTTTGTGACTGGATATTCATTGATGGTAATCAACAGATTACATGTCTGACGACAAAAGCCGGGCTATACATTGATAATACCGTGGACGCTGTTTTGTGGTTTCTCTTTGGGGACGCAATCGGGTTAGGTAAAGTAGTGCAGGTGCACCTTTCATTGAAGAGAGTTGGTAGGGCAATAGATTATTGCTTGGATGATATACACCGTAACAATGCAGTAAATGGATAAATCAAGCCAGTCTCGGACTGATGACCCAAGATAATTCTGAATACTTTGCGCTTGGTATATGCATTGCAAAAGGGTGATGGTAAGCGTGCAACATAATTTGGAATTTAAGTTCAGGAAAAAACAGGACTAGGATAAATATTTTCCGATGATCATTGGGACTGAGCCTGGAACTGAAAATATGGATAATTCAGGCTGCGCGGTTCATGTTGAGACCTGAGCAGAAATAACTTTGGTCAGAAATGATCGATAAACGAAAGCATGATTCCATGATAGTCTGTAGCAACTTACTTTCAAAAGCGAATTGATTCTGGTTGATGAAAGTTTGTAAGTTACCTGGCAAGGTATTTCTACTAAAGCAACTTACCCATGACATCACTGGCGAAACAGATTCGACAACTCAATACCACCGGACAGGATTTTGAGCATGAGCTGCTGGACCTATTGCAGCGGGATATGCTGGTGGCTGACGAACTGACTGATAAAGTAAGAAATATATTGCATGATGTCAGAGAGCTGGGTGATTCGGCTCTGGTTGATTACACCAACCGCTTTGATGGTTTTGATGTGACCTCCATATCCGAGCTGGTTATTGAAGCAGATCAATTGCAGTCTGCAGTGAAACAACTCAACATAGATCAGCGAGAGGCCCTGATTCATGCTGCTGACAGAATCCGTCGCTATCATGAAAAACAAAAGCAGACTTCTTGGCAATATGAAGAAGCGGATGGTTCAGTGTATGGTCAAAAAATCAGTCCGCTTGATCGGGTGGGAATCTATGTTCCGGGAGGAAAGGCAAACTACCCAAGTTCCATGCTGATGCTTGCCATTCCGGCCAAGGTGGCTGGTGTGGAAGAGATTGTGGCCACAGTGCCTACCAAATATGGCAATGTCGGCAATCTGGTCTTCGCAGCGGCTGCACTGGCAGGTGTCAGCCGAGTGTTTACCATCGGCGGGGCACAAGCGATTGCTGCACTGGCCTATGGTACCCGGACCGTTCCCCGAGTCGACAAGATCACAGGTCCCGGCAATATGTATGTTACTGTGGCCAAAAAACTTGTGTTTGGTGAGGTAGGTATTGACATGATTGCCGGACCTTCCGAACTCACCATAATTTGTGATGGTAAAACCGATCCAGATTGGGTGGCGATGGATCTTTTCTCCCAAGCTGAGCACGATGAACAGGCGCAGTCTATTTTGATTGCCACCGATGAAGGTTTTTTGGATCAGGTTCGGCTTAGCATCGATCGACTGCTACCACAAATGGTCAGGCAGCAGATTATCCAAGCTTCTCTGCTAAATCGAGGCATCTTTATTCTGGCAAAAAATCTGGAGCAGGCGGCAATGGCGAGCAACCTGATTGCACCGGAGCATTTGGAGCTTTCTGTCGAGGATCCGGATGATCTGTTAAATCATATTTCCCATGCTGGTGCCATTTTTTTGGGTCGCCATGCGGCAGAAGCACTTGGAGACTATTGCGCAGGGCCCAGCCATGTGCTGCCAACTTCCGGTACCGCCAGGTTTTTTTCTGCTCTCGGCGTATATGATTTTCAGAAACGCTCGTCAATCCTGAACTGCTCAGCAACGGGTGCCAGTGCACTGGCCGGCACGGCATCGTTGTTAGCACGGGAAGAGTTGTTGCAGGCACATGCCCTCTCTGCCGAGTATCGGCGCAAACCTGATCGGTAGCGTGATGAGGTTATTGCCTGCTTTCGATTTAACGACTTCGACAGGTTTCGTACACCTGTCTAGCGTTTCGTTATGCTTGCTTCTGTTACCGCCCTTGTCCTGTCCATTTCAAGGTCGACTCCATCGGTATCTCTGCCGCCTGTCTGCACTTCCTGAGCCTCAATGATAATCGCCTGACCAAATCCAAGTGTGGTTGACAGATTCAAAGTCTGTCCTTCACGGTATACCTCAATGGTGACTGTGTCTCCCGGCTTTTTATTACGAATTTCCATCATGATATTCTGTCCATCAATGACGACCGTATCTTCGACTTGGGTAATGACATCGCCGGGGAGAATGCCCGCCTGCTCCGCTGCTCCGCCAGCATCAACACTTTCCACCAGCATGCCCCGAATATTGTCGACTCCGAAAAACAGCTGGGAGGAGTTCTTATCCAATGCTTCACCGGTCAGCACACCGAGGTACCCTGAATTGGCAGTTATCGCATCTTTCATTAATTCCCGGAAAACAGGAAAGGCGGTACTGACGGGCGTGGCAAAACCGATACCTTCGAAATTTCCCGACTCGGAAAAAATTGATGAGTTGATTCCAACCAGCTGGCCGTTGCGATTTATCAGTGCTCCACCGGAATTGCCCGGATTGATAGCCGCATCAGTCTGAATTAGTGCCATTCCTTCCTTATTGTAAGAAACGGCACCAACGATGCCCTGGGAAACCGACTGACCGATATTGCGCGGATAGCCAATGGCAAAGACGACATTACCAATCTTCAGTTCATTCACTGCTCCGGTCTCAATAGGTATAAGGTCATCTGCGTTAACATGTAGGACAGCCAGGTCATTGGCTTGATCCCAGGCTACTACAGTAGCGGGAGTTTTACGCCCATCACTTAGGGTGACTTCAGTATCAAAGGCATCAAAGAGTGTATCGACCACATGCAGATTGGTCAGTATGAAGCCCCTGTCATCAACAATGACACCGGAACCGAGACTGGCACGTTCCCCCAGGTAGAGATTCAGTCGATCCTCGGAAGCGCGCTCCACAGATTCTACATTCACACTGGTGGCGTTAATGGCAACAACAGAAGGCAGAGCTTTAGCGATGGCTTCGGAGTAACTGGGCTGTGCATCGTATATCGGGACTAAGGGTGCAGGTTGCCGAGCCAACTTGGCGACTTCCTGCAATTGCCGGTACTGCACAATTACTACGGCCACCAGGATCCCACATAGGATTGGCCAGCCGAGAAACTGAAGGACTTTTGCTAGACGGTCCATGCAAAGCTAACCCATGCCGGGGTGTAAGTCTGAATAAAGAGATTGAATCAGACACTGTGGTATAGTGGTAGTGTATGGTCACTATACAGTGAAACTGAAGTCATTTCTATCCACAGGCGAAGGTCATGCCAGTTCCCTTGTCCGAACTGAATGCACAGTTGAATGATCTGCTGCAACCAGCTCAGTTTGATGATTACTGTCCCAACGGTATGCAGGTTGAGGGGGCGGGCACAGTCCGTACCCTTATTTCGGGCGTGACCGCTTCTCGAGCATTGATTAATTCGGCCATTGATGCCAGTGCTGATGCCTTGCTGGTGCATCACGGTTACTTCTGGCGCGGCGAAAGCCAGCCTATTATTGGCATGAAAAAGGAACGGATCAAGCTACTACTGGAAAATGAAATCAGCTTGTTTGCCTATCATCTGCCACTGGATTTTCATGCCGAGCTTGGCAATAACGCTCAACTTGGTAAGCATATGGGGGCTAGGCTGGAGTCCTTGATCGGTAAACCAGGTGAGCTGCCATTGGTGGCTGTCGGCGAGCTGGAACAGCCCACTTCGGCGGCTGACTTTTCGCAAATTCTGACCAGTGTGCTGAAACGGCCACCACTATGGCTGCCAGGTGATTCACGCCCTGTCAGGAAACTAGGCTGGTGCACTGGTGCGGCCCAGAATTATTTTGAGACTGCCATTGACAGTGGTGTGGATGCCTTTGTGACTGGCGAGGTTTCTGAGCCGAGTGCACATCTGGCGCGTGAGTCAGGAGTGCATTTTTTTGCCGCCGGCCATCATGCAACAGAACGCTATGGGGTAATGGCTGTTGGTGAGTTCCTGGCCCAAAAACTTGATATCGAACACCGATTTATTAATATTGACAATCCTGTTTGAAGCGGCCCGGAAGCAGTATGGACTCCATCATGTTTCAATGTTCCGATAATTGTAACCATTAGGCTATTACCCAGGATGACAGTCCGTTGTCTTCCCGTGCATTGCAATATGGATAAGCACGTGAGCTATGGCAGTGGGGTCGGGTACGATAATCCGTAAAACTGGAGATCATGCAAGACCCGGTTTTGACAGAACAAGAGGCAGTATGTTTCCACGAATGGGGCTTGCTGCAGTGTGATTAGGGCCTCGAAGCTGACCTATTGGACAGAATTGTCGTGATAGTTGAGCAGCACTACGACACCCCCATTGAGTAACTGCGATGGCCGACACGAGTGCAGGATGCCTGGAAGCAGGTTGAGCCTGTTAGGATGCTGGCCGTACATAGGCAAGTACAGATCGCACTATAACAATTATTTGAGCGTAAGCCGTTGCCGTTTCAGACGCTCAATTTTCCAGTTGGGACAAACCAGATTGCCCATTAAGATCCTATACATTTTAGTTCTATCCCTGAGGGCTTTATGGTGGGGCGTGGGTGACACTGGAGGACATTGATGAGAATAACGGTCCGCTCATCTTTTATCCTGAAAGACTCAAGCTACCCGAATACAGCATGCAGAATTTGGGGCTGGAATGCGGTAATGATTACTGTAAGAGCTACGAGTTATGTATCCAGCAATCAAAAGAGAAACATGAGCTTAAGGCTGAGTACAGTGCCGTAAAAATGAGCAGTTGATAATTTTGCATGCCAATCTGTTATATGGAGGTGGACCATGCAACGACCATTCAGATCCCGGCACTCTCAGGTAACGCATTACTATTTTGAGGGTTGTGAATACTATACGCCAATGGTCAGTCGTTTTGGTTGCTTGTATTGTCTTTACCCGTTCTGGGTTCCTGAGAATGGGATAGTGTTTTTTCAGACCGAATACGCGTTTTTGGTCCACCAGATTCTTAAACAGAATACGGCACTTGCTTGGGAATCAGTAAGAGGCGATTTTTGATATTTTACTTAATCTTTTTCCGACCTTAATCCGACCATCCTCTAGCAGATTCAGCCACGAATATAATTTTCCAGTTGAGCAATGGTGTCCTTCTGTTCGTTGATTATGTCATTGACGAGATCCCCCATGGAGATGATGCCAACGATCTGCCCGTCATCCACTACCGGTAGATGGCGTATCCGGTTTTTTGTCATGATCGCCAGTGACTCCTCAACTCCGCTGCCAGAGGATATTGTGATTACCTCATCTGTCATAATCTCGCTGACCAGAGTTTGTTTTGAGGCGCGGCCCTTCAGAATTACCTCCCGTGCATAGTCTCGCTCTGACATAATTCCGCAAAGACGGTTCCCATCCATTACTAGCAGTGCACCGATGCGTTTATCTGCTAGAGTTTGGATGGCTTCATAAACGGTGGCATCCGGTGCTATCGACCAAATCTCCGATATGGTCTTGAGCTTCAAAATTTGCTGTACTGTGTGCATACCTCACTCCGTTATTGCTTGACAAGCTGTGACAGAAAGCACCGCGAAAAGTTTGTCTCAATGGTAATCTGGCGCACGAATTTCTGAATCACCCCCATGGCTCATATTTGATCTGCTCACTCTATGGCCCACTGCCTGGAATCAAATAATCCGGATGACTGCTCATGCCCCAAAGGGCTATGATTCCT
Source organism: Gammaproteobacteria bacterium (assembly GCA_026710425.1). Taxonomy (GTDB): domain Bacteria; phylum Pseudomonadota; class Gammaproteobacteria; order Pseudomonadales; family Pseudohongiellaceae; genus UBA9145. The sequence continues at coordinate 4,943 of JAPORB010000112.1, read as the reverse complement.
ATCTTACAGACTATAGCGAGTAATTTGCCCATCTTCCACAAGAAGTACAAGTATTGCAGATAGCAGCGTATTAGTGGTCAGGGTATCACGGCGGCCTCTAAATGTGATCTCACCGAGATGCGCTATACTTAGGACTCCCTGCGAACTGCCTTAGAACACGACTTTCGGTAGTTCGACTATATCAGCTCAGGACTGATATCGCTCCGCCCGAAACAGCTTTTGCCGCACAGCCTGTCGTAGCGTGAGAGTGCAGAGGTTATTCATGTTCACACTGCGGCCTTCAGTTTCAGGAATGGTTGAGTCACAGGTTGTGGTTGTGGCAGGATTCTTGGCGATTGTTAGGAAGCGGGGAAAGCAGCCCCTGTGCTAGATGTGCGATCATTAGCATTGCCATCACAAGGTTGGCGATTATCAGGTTAAGGAGTTTTGATTAGTTAGGTTCAGGTCGATAACAGGGGTTTTGACCAAGTCGTGCTAATTTACTTATGTTCGCTCATTTTTTTCGAGTCTAACGATTGGTCCGCATTTTCTTAAAAATTAGCTTTGCCTAGTATCTTGTAGAATTGCTCGTTTCGTACTGTTCTAATGGTTCATTCTTGCGGCTTAATGCCGCTTGGTCATAGTGTCCCCGGAGAATCGGTATCTATACATTTCTTCTTCGCAAAGTCAGTTTTCCGCTTGCGGTTTGACCACAGCTTCGATCTTGGCAACTCGCTTACTTAAGTTAGGTATGACACCCCTGAGTCCTAATGATCGCTATCCATCTTTCCGCGCAGGTTGTCCGGTGTGGCGATAATCTTTTTTTGAAGGAAAAGCACTGCCAGTAACGCGATAACGGCTTTCGGGGTCGCATTTTCCAGAAAGTTAATCAAAACATTCTAGGACTTACCCCTCTCCATTTCGAAACAGAAGAAACGGTCGAACAGCATCGACCGATACCATGGTCGCAGCAAGTTTCAAAGGTAGGTCTTGTTCAATGGAACCCTAATATGACAACATTTAGAGGTGATCTAGCTATCAGCAAGCATCAATCAATGTCAAAAACAAGATGAGTAGCCGGATATCCTGGCACCCTGATAGTTCAATAACTCTCACAATTTCAAGACAAAGATAGATTGAGCTAGCCGTACGGGGAAGTTTGCACAGATCTTCAATAAGCTATCAGTGCGCCGGGAAAGCAACCAGCAGCAATATTCTGCATATTGCATGTAACAATAGTTTGCAATGGATCATTCAGATTAATTGAGTAGAGTAGTGAAGCGAAGCCATTGTGCGCCACCAGCCCGTTTTGCCTACATTGGATTCTTACGGTCGATTCATAAGTGTGAAATGAAGGCTTCGTGCATTAACTGGCTACTTTTGGTTCAGAAAATTCCGACAGAAAGCTAGCCTCTTGGACTGATATTGGGAATAATCTTAACTTGTTGGTTTGTTTGGCAGGAAAATTTATCGGGTTAAGGAAAATTGCGGTGCCCACATGTTAGCCCAGCCGGAAACTTGAACTATCGCCGACATCCTAGAAAACAATGAGTAGCAAAATCGAAGTCAGCATTAAAACTACGATTGAGTTATTCTGGGCAATTCTTGTTGGCTGCCAAAATAATCAGATGTTCACAGGTCAAAGGTGACTGGAACTGGATAGAATAAACCCTGGTGCCTCTTCCGGCTGGTGATTTTATGATTCAATGGAACCAGATAAGTCTATCATCGGTCTACTATCTGATAACCCAAAACATATACGAGGGCGGGACAATCAATACCAGAATTTTAACCTTCCCCTGTCAGAATATTAAGATGCTAATCGGCACCTTTAGTTTTGAGATACTTTGCGATGGTTGATCCAATTAACTTCTCCAGTGCTGTCCGCGCTTCCATTGATAACAAAACCAAACCATTGGGTTCACTGGGGTTAATCGAAACTCTGGCGGCACAGATTGCAGAGATTCAGCAGAGCCTGATTCCCTGTGCTGATACATGTACACTGACCATTTTTGCCGCCGATCACGGCATGGCAAGGGCAGGTGTATCGGCTTTCCCCTCCGAGGTTACCCGGCAAATGGTGCTTAACTTTCTCTCAGGCGGTGCTGCTGCCAACGTATTTGCACGTAGTGTCGGTGCCTCGGTTCAAGTGGTAGATGCCGGTGTCAACGGTGCGCCAATTGATCATCCCGATCTCATCCGGCAATGCATTGCGACCGGGACCAGGAATGCGATAGAAGAACCAGCAATGACCAAAGAGCACTTAATTACTGCACTAACTACCGGCGAGGAGATTGGTCGGGCAGTGTCCAGTGATGTAGCCGCATTTGGTGAAATGGGAATCGGTAATACCTCCTCGGCTACTCTGGTTTCTTCCAAAATCCTGCGTCTTCCCATTGAGCAACTGGCCGGACGCGGAACTGGCCTGGATGATGCGGGGCTGGCAAGGAAGACTCAACTGCTTGCAGAAGCTGCTTTACGAACGCCGGATCAACTTGATGCTGTAACGGCACTTAGCGAGTATGGCGGCTTTGAAATCGCCATGATGTGCGGTGCCATGCTTGGGGCAAGTGAAATCGGACGCATCGTTCTTGTCGATGGCTTTATTGCGAGTGTGGCAGCCCTGAGTGCTCTGGAGTTAAGACCAGAGTGTCGCACTAATCTTATCTTTGCCCACAGCTCTGCCGAGGCAGGTCACAGGCGGGTTCTGGAGGCAATAGATGCCCGTCCTTTATTAAATCTGAACATGCGGTTGGGTGAGGGCACTGGAGCATTGCTGGCCTGGCCGCTGGTTAAGGCCGCCGCTGCCATGCTGCGAGAAATGGCCAGCTTCAATTCCGCTGGCGTAAGTGGACCCGACTGATGAAAAATGAGGTGGCAATCTTCTTGCTCTCGGTGCAGTTTCTGACTCGTTTTCCCGTGCCTGCTGCAAACCTCATCTTTACCCCGGAGCGGCTGAATGCTTCGGCGCGATATTATCCGATGGTTGGATTTATTATCGGTGGTCTTTGCGCTGGAACCTTTTGGATGCTTTTGGGGTTGATGCCAGAGTTTCTCGCCCTAAGTCTCTCCATTGCGGTCGGTTTGCTTCTCACCGGAGCATTTCATGAAGATGGCCTGGCTGATACATTTGACGGAATCGGTGGGGGACAGGATCGCAAGCATGCTTTGGCCATAATGAAAGATTCCCGACTTGGCACCTATGGCACGCTGGCACTGGGCATGGCACTCTCAATCAAGTTTGCCAGCCTCAGTTCCATGCCATCTGACTGGATCATTATTGCCCTGATCCTAGGGCATGGAGTCTCCCGACTTTCCAGCGTAATGGCCATTGCCAGCGGGCACTATGTTCATATCGATGGAAAGACAAAAACGGTGGCGGAGGGAATCTCGACCACAAGTTTGACAGTAGCAATGATGACCGGCCTCATCGGCGTGCTCGCAGCCTCATTTTTCCTACCGCTGTATGCACTTGGTGTTGGCCTGATCGTTACTGGTGTAGGACACTTGGGCATGCGACTATTCTTTGAGCCAAAGCTGGGAGGTTATACAGGAGACACTCTCGGTGCAATCCAGCAGGCCAGTGAAATTGGTTTTTATTTGGGGTTAGTTGCTTGGCTCGGGTAGGGCTGTTACCGACATTTTGCAGGTATCTGGACATATTGTTATTTGTAACGCTGTATTGAGTATCAATGACTGACAGAGCAAAACAGTTCAAGTCTATAATGGGAATGGCGATATCCCCAGTGCTGACTCCTTGGAGGTAAAGTATTATGAGTGATGCCGCGCGCCACAAAGCCGAGATGCAAAAGCTGCAAGCCGAGCAAAAGCAAAAAACTATTCAGGCCCGAGATCCGGATAGAGGTCTGGTTTTGGTCTATACCGGTGAGGGTAAAGGTAAATCGACTTCGGCTTTTGGTGTGATTATACGGGCACTTGGTTGGGGCAAGTCGGTTGGTGTTGTACAGTTCATCAAGGGCAAATGGATCACTGGTGAACGAAAGTTCTTCGGCAAACTGGGCCGTGTCGACTGGCACACCATGGGTGACGGATTTACCTGGGATACACAAGACAAGGAAAGGGATATCGAAGCGGCAGAGGCGGCTTTCAGTAAAGCCTGCGAAATGATGGTGAGTGGTGACTATGATCTGGTTGTGCTGGATGAGATTAACATCGCTATGCGGTATGAATATCTTTCAGTTGATTCTGTAATTTCCGGTCTGGAGAAACGTTCCACTCGCACCAGCGTTATTCTCACTGGTCGTGATGCTAGACCTAAGCTTTGCAACTATGCCGACCTCGTCAGCGAGATGCGTGGCATCAAGCATCCATTTGAATCTGGCATTAAGGCACAGCCTGGCCTTGACTATTAGGGAAAGCAACTGTCGACCGACAGTGCAGGTATCTAGGTGATTAATGGTTAGTCAATCAATAAATGCTGTATGAACACGCCTCGGTTAAACTCACTGCCTTGGTAATCAGAGCATGTGAATAATTTTCATCCGTGCGACGAATATCTCTTGACTTAGCACTAGTAGCTCAAATCCACTGGCTACCCACTAACGAGGGATTCTTTGGCAGAATTAAGACAGTTGCAGCAGTCAATTTTCTATCCTACAATGTAATTCGTAGACGGGTTCAATTCATAGGTGGCATCAATGAAGCAGGATGAGAGAGAAGTTCCTGAAGAGGATAAGACGAAGGGTCTTCATGTCTTTAGCAATGGTCAAATGGGAGTATTTCTGTCAATAGCTGCCATCTTGATCAGCGTGAATTTATGGGGGTTTAGTTCCATCAACACTCGAATTGATGACTCGGTTATTAGCATCAACACCCGAATTGATGATGTCAACACCCGAATTGATGATGTCAACACCCGGTTTGATGATGTCAACACCCGGATTGATGGTCTTTCTATGGAAGTCCGCACACTGAGGGGGGAAGTTGTTGATGTCTCCATTCGG
>JAPORB010000162.1 GCA_026710425.1 Gammaproteobacteria bacterium | reverse complement strand
TTAGAACCCACAGCTCTGTATCCTTATCTCTACCTTACAAGCTGAGTTATCGGTGAATAGGCGTGAAGACACATAAGAACCAGGCGCATATTGTGGAAAACCCAACCCAATGCCACTTCATCGACAAGCTCCCATTATCTGGCGGGTCAGTGCTTTCGCTGCCCGGAATAGGAGAGGTGTCCGATAACTTAACTGAACATAAATACAGTATATGGTCAATCTTATGGTATTGCAACCCTTTTTGCCGATTTTCTTCACAATAGTCTTTTGCGGTCTCAACGAGCGGCCAGATAGTGATCGCCTGCAATGTATTTATTGAAGGCAGCACGGTGTCAGCCAAGGTTGACTTGGAGGGCAACACAACACCTGAGCCAATCGATTTTTCGACAAGAACGAAATCGGGAGTCGAAAAGGGCAAGGATTAAGAAGAAGTTAGCGTGGGATTGCCCTATTCCGAGGCACATAGGTGTTTACCTGTGTTGTGATAATGAGTACTATTTGCATTTGTTTCTAAACCCACAAAGGTATTGGCATATGAAATCCACAATCCTAAAACTGCAAACTCTAGCTCTCTCACTGGGACTGTTACTCCTGATCACGGCGGGCAATGTCTCAGCAAACGGTGAGGTTGGCGATCATGTCAATGATTTGGCTAGCCATATGGAGCAATACGAGGAAGAAGTGGTCTGGCTGATGAGCGAAATTGATGAGTTGGTTGAAACTTACGGCAATCGCAGCACCGCTGCTATCAATCCAGAGCGAGTCACGGAGCTATGGGAAGAGGTGGACTTTCATGCGGCTATAGAGGTCAATCATGTGCCCACCTATGCCTCTATCTGGCAGGGATTATTTGGTGTTCGCGCAGCCATGGAAAGTGAATCCACACTTACTGAAGTAAGGGCTCAACAGGACCTGCTGAACCAGTCTTTCTGGCAGGCTCTGGGAGCAGTCAAGCTTGCTGCCGATCTGCAACGACGTGGTGTCATCAAGGCTGTGGCCATTAGTGAGGCCACAACGCCTTTGGAGACTATGGATGAGATCAAGCAGAATCTTAACCGAGTGGTGGCCAAATATGCTGAGCAATTGCCGGAGGAAGCGACCGAGATAGTTCACGACACTTACCTCACTCGCTTTGAAGGGTTGGAGGGCATGCTGATCGAAAGGGATGCGAATCTGGTGGTGGATCTGGAGCTGGATTTCAATGTAACCCTGCCACAAGCCATTGCACAAAACGATTCTCTGAATGCAGTGCGCAGTGTGGTCCAAGCGATGCAAGGTAAGTTGGACAGGGCTCGCAGCCTGCTGGAGGATGCAGAGGAAAACCGTATTAGTGTTTTCTGAAGGTCCCGACCGTTAGGGCTTTTGGCAATCTACCACGGATTATAAACCCGTGAAGCGTAGACACTTTGTTAAGACTGCCGCCGTGTCCGGTGTGGCCGCAGTGTTTCCTGGTATGGCTGGCTTGGCGGCAGAAACTGTGGCATCGTCAGCAGCGGTTTCCGTTGAACAACTGCCACCCCTGAGCGGTGAACTCACCCTGTATCTGGGGCGGGGTGAGGGTGGGCTGTATGAGAACGTGTTACAGGCAATTGAGAACCGTAACCCAGATTTGAACTTGTCCATACGCCGTGGGCCCACAGCCGCCTTGGCGAACGCCATTGTGGCTGAGGCAGAAGCCGGGATCCGGCGTGCTGACCTGTTCTGGGCAGTAGATTCCGGTGCAATAGGCCTGGTGGCTGATGCGGGTCTGGTGCAGACACTGCCGAACGACCTTACCGCTCAATTACAGCCTACCTTCCGCTATTCACACTGGGCACCGATCACTGGACGGATTCGTACTTTGCCATTCAATACGGCAGAACTGACTCCGGGGCGTGTTCCTGATGCCATTATGGAAGTTCCTGACAGCGGATTGCGAGTGGGATGGGCTCCAGCTTATGCAGCCTTTCAGTCCTTTGTAACTGCAATGCGCCTGCTGGAAGGTAGGCAGGCGACTGCTGATTGGCTACAACGGACTGGAAGTAATGCTCGTGACTATGCAGGAGAGCTGGGCGTTGTCATGGCGGTTGAGCGGGGCGAGGTGGATATTGGGTTTGCTAATCATTATTACACCCTACGCTTGAAAGCAGGCAATCCCGATGCGAAGGTGGCACTGTCCTTCACTCGCAACGATGCTGGTTGTCTTGTTAATGCCTCCGGTATTATGGCTTTGGGCAATGGTGAACTTGCGGTCAATTTTATTCGTTACCTGCTGACTCGAGAGGTGCAAAACTACCTGTCCACCGAGGCCTATGAAATACCTCTAGTGGATGGACTCGCTCTGCCGTCAGGTTTACCTGACTTGAAGACTGTTGCGCCGCCGGACATAGACTTGACCCGACTGGCCGATTTGAGACCCACCCTGGATTTAATGCGTGATGTCGGCGTGCTATGACACGCGGTCGGCAAGTCTTTCGCTTCCCGCTGGCATATCCGCTGGCATTGGGTATCGCACTGGTAGCTGTGCTGCCTGTTATGGTGCTGATAATTCTGGCGGTTGATCCGGCCACTAGCCTTGATTCTCTCAACGCCGACCTTATCATCAACACCCTGTTGCTGATGGTGATTACTGTAATTGGTGCACTGGGAATAGGTGTGCCACTGGCATTGCTGACTGCCTATGTGCAATTGCCGCTGGGTCGACTATGGTTGATCATGCTGGCCGCACCTTTAGCAATGCCCAGTTATATCGGTGCTTTTACCCTCTATGCAGCTTTCGGTTCGGGCGGAGAGATAGAGAATATAACCGGCATAGTCACACCTTCGGCTTCCGGCTTGTTTGGTGCAGCAGTGGTGATGATTCTTTATACCTACCCGTTTGTATTGCTTACCACTCGGGCTTCTCTTCTCAGTCTTGATGCCAGTCTAATTCATGCGGCTCGTACCCTCGGTCTGCCGTTATTACAATGCTTGTGGCGAGTGGCCTTGCCGCGCGCAATCACCGGCATGGCAGCCGGAGGCTTGTTAGTTGCTCTATATACTCTCTCTGATTTTGGCACCCCAGCCATCATGGGTCTGGATACCTTTACCAGGGTTATTTATGTTGAGTACAACGCCTTTGGACTGAGTCAAGCGGCATTTTTGTCCCTGCAATTGCTGACCATAGTCGGATTGCTGCTGTTCCTTGATTCCAGGATAACAGCGACCCCGGAACGACCTGGCAGAAGTCTGATGCTATGGCCATCGCCAGGCCAGATTCTTTGCCTGATATTGACTGTGCTGCCGGTAATCGGACTGACTCTTTTGTTGCCGTTAGCTATTTTTACTCTCTGGTTGTTACGGGAAGGTACTGGCGGATTTGATGTGAGGTATGCATGGAATTCCACTTATGCTTCATTGCTGGCAGCATTCGCCGCAGTATTGGCTGCCCTGCCGGTGGCACATGTTGCCAGCCGTGGCGCATTTGGTCGACTGCTGGAACGGGTGACCTATTTTGGCTTTGGTGTGCCTGGTATCGTCATGGGTACTGCCCTAGTGTATGTGGGTTTACAGCTACCTGCCCTCTACCAGACTTTGGGTCTGCTAGTGCTTGCTTACGTAATGCGGTTTTTGCCATTGGCAGTAGGCTCGGTACGATCCACAGCTGAGAAACTGGACAGTAGTCTGGTTAAGGCAGCCTGGGTTCTGGGTGCTGGTCCGGGTGAGGTGTTCAGGCGAATCACACTGCCCTTGTCTATGCGCGGAATAGTTGCCGGAGCGGCACTAGTATTTCTTGAGGGCATGCGTGAGTTACCTGCAACACTGTTGCTGGCCCCCACCGGTTTTGAAACCCTGTCTACCTATCTATGGCGTGTTTATGAGGCTGGTTACTTTGGCCGAGCGGCCATACCAGGTTTGTTGCTGGTGTTGATGTCCGGACTGGGGCTGGCGCTAATGTTTTCAGGCGAAGGTCGGGCAGAGTTTGCAACCGTAGTGCAAAAAACTGATACAAAGTTAGCTAAGAAATAGTTGCAAGAATGTAAATGAAAGGACTAGTCATATGCTGAAAGTAAGCAGTCTAAGTGTGGATTATGGACCCAGTCGCATAATCCATCAGCTGGACCTTGCCCTAGTTGAAGATGAGATTCTCATGCTGCTTGGACCTACTGGGTGCGGCAAAACCACCATACTGCAGGCATTGGCAGGACTCATTCCAATAGCAGAAGGCACTATCAGCATGGGGCAGTGGCAGGCATCGCCCAAGTGCCCGGTTCCACCCGAAAGACGTCAAGTGGGTATGGTGTTCCAGGATTTTGCCCTGTTTCCTCATCTCACTGTTGAACAAAACGCAGCCTTTCGGCTCAAAAACCCCGCCAAGGCTCATCATTGGTTAGAAATCATGGGGATGAGCGATTTTCGCAAGGTCAAGCCCGGCACCTTGTCTGGCGGGCAAAGGCAGCGCGTGGCACTGGCCAGAACCTTGGCCCATGAGCCGACCTATGTATTGCTTGATGAGCCACTATCCAATCTTGATGCGGCTCTCAAAGACAGTTTACGATGGGAAATTCGCAAAGCCCTCAAAGCTGCGGCTGTGCCGGCAATCTGGGTAACTCACGATCAGGATGAAGCTTTGTCTATTGGCGATAAGGTTGGCATACTCAACGAGGGCAAGCTGGAGCAGCTGGCTGTGCCGGAAGCCTGTTTCTGCCAACCGAATTCACGCTTTGTAGCACAATTTTTGGGTGAAGCCAGCTTCCTGCCTGGTAATCTGGACAGGAGTTGTGTGTCTACCTATTTGGGTGATGCTCCTGTGCTCCCAACGGAGCTAGACGGTGGCGAAGTCGATGTTCTGGTGCGACCAGATGACCTGGCTGTTGAGAAGATGATCACAATGGATCCAGACTGTGAGGGGCAGGTTGCCAACAGTGAGGTGAATACGGGTAAATTTCACCCTGCCGCAAGAATGATTCTAGCAGATAGCAATGCAGAGGTAACTGAGGCAAGGTACGAGGGTGGCACTTGGCTATACACCGCAACGCTTAACATCGGCGGTACTGTACGATTTAGAACCTGCCACGAAACCAGGCTTGTAGTCGGTGAGTTAGTTCGCCTGAGCCTTTGCAGTAAGGAGCCACTGGCTACATTTGATCGCCATTAATTTACTACCATGAACAATGTCTAAAAGGACAGAAAGTATTACTAAAAGATGGTTAATTCGGAAGTCGATTTCGGGTAAATTTTCGTGATCAGTATGTTGTCTATACTGTCAATTATAAATCAGTTAGCCATAATTACAGTTGCATTACATTATCCCAATGGTCGAATCCCAATCGCTTCACGGATCTTCCTGAGGTAGGGTGTAGCCAGGTCTCGCGCTTTTTTAGCCCCCTTCAGTAGTTCCTCCTCAACCAGGGTCGGCTCAGCTAGTAGACGTAGATAGTCTTCCCTTGCGTCTTTCAATTGTGCATTGATGGTCTCAAACAATAGCTGTTTCATCTCTCCCCATGCAATGCCTTGTGTATAGCGTTGGGCGATTTGCTCGACCTCTTCAGTAGAGGCAAAGGCCCTATAGATGTCGAACAGTGTGTTATCCCGGGTTTCTTTTGGTTCCTCTGGTGCTAGGGAATCGGTCCTGATTTTCATGATCAGCTTGCGAAGCGTTTTTTCATCAGCCAGCAAGGGGATAGTGTTGTTATAACTCTTGGACATTTTGCGGCCATCAAGTCCTTTAAGAACGGCAGTATCATCACTGATGATCGGTTCAGGCAGTACAAATACCTCACCGTAGTGGTGATTGAATCGCCCGGCAATATCACGAGCCATTTCCACATGTTGTTTCTGATCCTGACCCACCGGAATTTTGGTGGATTTGAACATCAGAATATCAGCTGCCATCAAGACAGGATAACTATAAAGTGCCATTGAGATACCCTTGTCTGGATCCTTGCTCTCACCTTCCAGATTCGCCTGCACTGATGCCTTGTAGGAGTGGGCCCGATTCATCAGCCCCTTTGCTGTCATGCTGGTGAGGATCCAGGTCAGCTCAGGGATTTCCGGAATGTCTGACTGGCGGTAAAAAGTGGCGTGATCTGTATCAAGTCCTAAAGCCAACCAAGCGGCGGCTATTTCCAGAGTGGACTGCCTGATTTTTTTGGGATCCTCATTCTTGGCCAATGAATGATAGTCTGCCAGAAAATAGAAATGTTGAGTCGACAAATCTTTGCTGGCTTCAATGCCCGGTCGGATTGCGCCCACATAGTTACCTATATGTGGTGTTCCGGTAGTGGTAATTCCGGTCAAGTAAATGTCTTGCGCCATGACTTATTGCTGCTCCGCCGTGGTGGTATTGGTGCTGTAGTATATAAGGAACATGGAAGAGAGAAAGTAGCCGACGGATTGGAGTCGGTTCAACTACAATCCAATACTTCCTGTGCGGTCTTGCCTCATTGCCCGAAGGGTAGTCTTTCAATAAATGGAGGAAGGGTAGATAATTCAAAGGTTGAGGCAGACCTCTGGGGTATTATCCTGATTACTAATGCCCTCAAGCCGAAGATAGTGCTAGACTGCCAAATGGCAAACTGAGCCAGACTTTTCAGTTGAGACAATCAATCGAACCATTCACGTTGCTGCGCCCCATACTGGCAGAGATGGCAGCGACATTGCGAATGACGGATATAGCGTGGGCCTGTCAGATACTGCTGGCGATGAAACCGATAGACACGGTGTCGTTGGTAAATTATCGCAGCCACCAGTGTGGATGCAATCAACTGAGCCGGAATGGCTGTAGCCGAAGCCAGCAGTACTTGCCAGGTCAACGTCAGTTTCCCCTTTTACCAGTTGATACTGTGTAGCGAGGGCTGTAAGCTTTTGCTAGTAGGGGGAGACATATTGTGAAAAATGAGTAGTTTACTCAGTGACGATAAAAGGTCCCTTCATGGCTGCATAGTGGCCTACAAAAGAGCAGAAGTATGTGTAATCGCCACCCACTTCAAGCCCTTCGGTTGAAAAGGTAACACTGGTTGATTCGCCGCCACCGATAATATCAGTTGTAGCAAGCACCCTTGCATCACCTGGCATGATATATTGGTTATCCAGGGTGGCCTGCCACCCGTCCTGGGCTGTGGCATCGGCATCTGCTGAGAGGGTAAGTACCCAGTTATGCCCCATGCCCATTTTTGGCAGATTGCCGCCATGGGTCAGGTTGACGGTAACTTCACTGCATTCGGATTTGGAGATGCTCATCTCTGTCGGCGCAAACATCAGATTGTCACCAACATCAACATCCAGTGTGCAGTCTTGGGACAAAGCTGTAGGTGTAACAAACATCGTGACGAGCAGTGCGAAAGCAGGGGTAAAGATTCGAGTTTTCATGGTTAGTTATTTTTTCCTTAGTCAGTTGGATTCAAGAACGGTTCAATGAATAGTTACGCCAGAATCCCTGGCATGGGTCACCAAACCATCATGTGCCGGACTTATTCAGATCTCTCAGCCCGATACATTGATGATAATACCACAAAATCTTACTCAAAGCTGGATATTAGTGTAAATGTGAATCATTGACACGAATTATCCAGACAGAACCGGGTCGCCATGAGGGTATGCTGAATTTCCAATCCTATTAGAGATTCAGGGATGGTAAAAATTATCCTAAAAGCTTTGCAGCTGAATATAACGGTAGAGATACTCCTTCGGTATTCCACTACAGATCTTAACGAGCTGCTGGCCGCATCAAGTTGGCATAACAAACAAGCAGACGAGAATGGCAGTCTGCGGGATGGCAACCAGCAATATAAGGGCCTTCAAGACATGGTTAACCCGAGAAAAGCTGTCGTTCGGGACTTCCAATACAGCTCATGCAGATTCGGATCAAAACAGAACCTCATCTAAAAGCGTGTTACATAGTAGTCAGCTGATGGCGGCCAAAGGTTCCAATAGTCATATTGCCAACGAGGATTATCATGAATAACATTCCCAGCGAATTCTTGCTGCACAATCTTTTTGGGATGCAGGCATGGCCTGGTCACTGGCCACTCATTTGAGAGACTTTCCTTGCAGTCGACTCCTACAAACTAATGGTAACTAACATAGCGTGCAGTACCTCGTTATTCCCGATCACTTACTAAATGCACACCAAGCACAAAAATGCTGATCGTTACCATGGTTCCAAGCATGGACTTTATGCACTTTGACCCTGCCAGTATGAAAGGACTCGGTGATCTTGTAATAGTCACCAACGCCGTTTGCCTCGCAGCTATTAGCCTAGGGACGGCAAGCTGCATTTAGGTATCGTGAGCCGCCTCAGCTGATTGCCAGTTCACCATCAGTGCCACAGAGTTGATTGCCTTTGAGCATTAATTGGACTACCTTGCACACTAGTTTATTCTATTCACGGCAGGGACTATCCACAACCCGGCTGTCAACTCTTGCAATACAACCGGCAGAGGAATGCAATGGCAAAGAACAAAAAACTTAAGGGATTGGTTGGGTTGGCGGCCAAGGCAGACAAGTATGATTGTTATCAGCAATCAGTACAGGATCCAGAGCATGAAGTGGAAATGTTTGATAGGGTGTTTCAAGATGCCTATGCTCGTAAGCCGCTGACCTTGCGCGAGGATTTCTGTGGTACCTTTGCAGTCTGTTGCCAGTGGGCCAGCTCTCATGCCAGGCGTAAAGCCTGGGGGGTTGACCTAAGCAGTGAAACCCTGCAATGGGGTAGGGACAATAATCTCAGTAAACTCAAACCCGCTGCCGCCAAACGCGTGCAGGTGCTTGAGCAGGATGTGCGAGAGCAAAACACCCCGTCAGTTGATGTGCTCGCCGCAGAGAACTTCTCATTCTGGATCTTCAGATCCAGGGAGGAGATGATTGACTATTTCAAGGTCGCCTACAGCAATCTCGCCGAAGAAGGTGTGATGGTGCTGGACATGATGGGAGGCAAGGACTGTTACGAATCTGAACTCACTGAAAAGCGCACTATCGTCAAAGGCAAAAAAGGATTCAAATACCATTGGGAACATGTGCATTACAATCCGGTCAACTCACATAGCATCCTCAACATACATTTCAAGTTTGCTGATGGCTCCAAGATAAAGAAAGCTTTTGAGTATGAATGGCGTTTTTGGACCATTCCCGAAGTCAGGGAAATGCTGGCAGCAGCTGGCTTTCGTGAAAGTGTGGTGTATTGGGACGAAGCTGATGAGGATGAAGATTCCAGGTGGATTGTCACCGAGGAGATGGAGAACGATGACTGTTGGATTTGCTACATCGTGGGTATAAAGTGAAATACACCTTATCCAGCAGAACGGTAAATCCTGCCATTCCAATAGAAACAGCCTAAAGCATATTACAGCATGCACATCCCCTTCAGGCACTTCACGTTTCTGGAGCGGTTTGATATACGAGACTATGCGTTGGAACCTACTTCTAATGCATTACTCAGGTTGCAGACTTTTGGTGTAATGCAACACGATTCTGGAACAGCCATAAACCCACTAGGCCGAGTGCCAGGCTGACGCTGACTGTAGCCAAGTAAGCCGCATAGACTGATTCAATTTCATACAAGGTGGTGCCAGCAATAGGCCCGATGATAAATCCAGAGGCGGCGGCGGATTGGAGAATGCCGGCAATACGCCCCTGTTCCGATGCGTCGGCCAGAACCGAAGCAGCAGCGGTAATGCCCGGCGTGGTTAACCCAAAGCCGATACCCAAAAGCATTGAGGCAACCAGCAAGTTGGTGAAGCTGGCCGCCTGAGAATATACGATGAACCCAATGAGTAACATTGGTACTCCGTATAGTAAGAGTGTTTGCGGGGCAGGTTTGAAGCGTTGAATCACGCCGACCTGCATCGCCAAGGTTGAAAACGCAATGGCAACAAAACAGAAGCCAGTGAGCTTGACAGTTTCCTCACTGTCAGTCTGCAGCATATCCTGCAAGTTGAATGCCAGTGTCTGTTGAAGTGTGGACATTGCCGTGAACACCAACAAAGATCCCGAGAGTAATAATAACAAAGTAGAAACTCGCAAGGGCTTAGCTGATGTGGTTTTTTTCAAGCGAGCTTTACGGTCATCATGGGGTAAATACAGAAACGCGAGTAACATGCCGAACAGTCCCAGGACTGCGATGGCATACAAGGGAACCAGTACGCCAAAGCCCACAAGCAGAGCAGACGAGGCCGGGCCCAGTACCATGCCAATGCCAAAGCCGGCACCGATCATGGCAACGGCGGCAGCACGTTCGTTGGCGGCAGAGTGATCAGCCATCAGAGCCACCGAGGCAGGCTGAATGCCGGCACCAAATGCCGCAAACATTAGGCGGATAAGCAGCAACCAAATGAATAGCTCGGCAGTGGCAATGCGACCTTCTATCCCCAGTTGCAATGTGGCTGCAAATAACAAACTGATTGAACCATAGGTGAGCAACCCAAATAGAATGGTGGGTCGACGCCCCCAGCGATCGATAATCCTGCCCCACACTGTGGATGACACCACAAACATTGCAGCGGCGGAGGAAATAATCAAGCCAAGTTGTGATTCTCCCAGCCCAATCTCACGAAACACTGGCCCAGCCACCGAAAATAGAGCTGTTTGTCCCATGGAAAATGCGACAATGCCAGGCATAGTCGCCAACAGCAGCCGAAGGCGTGAAGTCTCGGGTGTAGGGCTGGAATCAGTCATTGCTGGCAAAGGCTGGTAATGCACAATCCAATAATTCTGTCTAAAGTGCCAACTCCGGGCAGGATATCAATGGGCATTGCGAAAGCCTACAAGCTTCATCTCAAGTTGCATGGATCAAGCTTCTGCTCCGAACTCCGAACTTGGACTGACATCCCCTGGAAAAGGCATCAGACCAGCAGCAGATTTGGATCAAGGGTATTTGTTCAAAGCAGACAGTAGACAATTAAGAGCGGTAATCTGGTGAATGGGTAAATCAAATAGAATGCAAACTTACCTTAGCAGTCCAAAGTATCGGGTTGTCGGATGAGCTTCTTTACGCTGAAACTGGTGCGTATGGTTTTCTTTTGGTCTCTGCTAGAGGATCTTTCCTGATCTATTCTTTGAGGGCAGAAGACAAGATGCTCCATCGAATAAAGATTGTCGATCCGCGTTGGAGAATAAAGTGATACCTAGTGTATATGCTAAGGAGGCTTTTGACAGATACTGTCAGAGGTAAGTCAAATCAAAGTATTCTGGCTCGTTTCATCGCCTCGTTGCTGAGTAAGATGATTCTTGAATTTGTGACATCTGTGTAACCATTGCCTTTCATTGTAGACAAGGTCGCCAGAGTGAGAACCCCAAAGCCACAACATAGAAAAGGCAACTATTGATAATCATGGTAGCCTCGTTAAGGTTGTCCGCACTAAATTTGACTTCATTAACTGCCAGTTCCAAAGTACCAATTGTCAAAGAAAATAATTGCAGTTAGCGGTGACACAGGATTTCGTCCTTATGGTGAAACAATTGACCTGCACTACAATCAGGCTCTGTCAGAACAGGAGTATTGACACAAAATCGAAGTCTTTTCCTGTGATCATGGCCAACATCAATGAAAGCGAGACACCCCCCACTATCCCGATCCACATGGAGTCGATTTTGTTTCGCCTGCTGAGCCTGCGCAAGCAGATGCAAATGCTGGTAACTGACACCACGGTCAGTACCATACCAAGCAAGGAGTAGATGATCTTGCCCACGGGGTCAAAGCGATAGTTTTTCGAATAGATTGCCCGTTGCAGATGGCTGGCCAGAATCTCAAGAAACTGACTGGATGATTCGGCATCATGCTCGATCAAGCGAAATGGTGTGACCTCCGGGGCAAGGTTTACAGGGGGGTAATTCAGCTACAGTTGAATCCAGCTTTCTGACTAAACCTGCGATTCCTCGCCAAAGACGTTCGCCTGAATCTCCAGCGGATCCCTGCCGTAAAGTGCTGACACCACTCCGAGCGATGGCAGTACCAGTCATAAGTAGGTCCCGGTTGTGGCGATCAATAGATAAAATGGTGCGTCCTTACACTAAGGCGATTGTGGATATCCACATCATCCAAGAGCGTTCCCGCTCCCAGCTGCAGCTTGAAATCGTTCTTAACGATGCCGGTATAGGTCAGCTAATCGGAGATCGGTAGCGCGCAGAGCATTAGCCCCGACAAGCTGGCCGAGATAATGATACCGAAGGAACCGGCTAGAGTGAGATACAGATTTAGGTCAATCAGAAAATCGGTCCATCGGGTCTCTATTGGTACCCAGTCATTAGCCAGTGGCAGCAACGGACGGTCTTGGGTAGGAGATTTAAATGGAGGAGCGAGGTAACAAAACTTTCATGCACAATGGCGTTTTTCGGTACCCGTTCCAGAATCGGCAGTTCCTAGGCCAGCAACTCATTGGCATCGGCGTTTTCCCAACGTCGAAATTCTACATAAAATACAAAACATGCCGGTCCGGTAGACAATGTAGGTGACCACACTGGTCAGCAAGCCAATCCATTCATAACTTGAAAGAGATTTTTGGACGTGGGCTGTTGAAAGGGCCATGACTGATTAGGCTGTAATACTGGAAGCAGCAATTCGCTTGTGAGGCCAGCCAGCGAGACCATTGATCACAGGTATCCGAGTGTCAGCCGTTAGAAAGCAGGCAAACAGTCCTCAGACCAGGGGCAACATAAAAATGGACAAGACCAGCTGATTCAGTTCGGAATTTGCTGATACTATGGAAGTGCCATAGTGAACAAAAAAGGTGCTGGTAAGGACGAATCCCAGCACCAGCTTGCCAGGTAAAACTGAACAGCAACAGGTTGCTAGAGCCTCTCGGGCTCCAGCAAACTGGTGCCGGAACCTTGCTTGTTCAGTTCTGCGGTGCAACTTAAATAGCCTGTAATGCCCGGGGAGGGGCATAGAGTCCCGATCTGGCACAAGCCCACGACCAGCAACAGGCTCAACCCCAACTTGCAGTGGCTTCCTTTGGCTGGATCCTGGAGGTCCAGCTAAAGAACAGCAAACAGCACGCCCGCACCGGCCAGTTTTCAGAAGGAGCTGGCCAGCAAATAACTGGTGTCAGTTCCTGATATTGCGACTAAAGTTTCTCCTCATGGGTGCTGAGGTATTCAGCAACACCTTCTTTCGTGGGCACCATGCCTTGGTCACCCTTCTGCCAGCCTGCGGGGCAGACTTCACCAAACTTTTCGGTAAACTGCAGGGCATCCACCAGTCTTAGAAACTCATCAACATTACGACCTAATGGCAGATTATTCACCGTCATCTGCTGGATAATGCCTTCGCGGTCGATCAGAAATGAGGCACGCAGAGCTACCCCGTCGGCATTTTCAACCCCGTAGGCTTGCACAATCTCGTGCTTGACATCCGCCACTAGGGGGAAATCGACTTCTCCAATTCCCCCGTTTTCCAGCGGGGTGTTACGCCATGCGAGATGAGTGTATTGAGAGTCGATGGACACACCGATCAATTCCACCTCAAGATCCCTCAACTGTTTTGCCCGTTTGTTGTGTGCAATAATTTCGGAGGGACACACAAAAGTGAAATCCATCGGGTAGAAAAACAGAATGACATATTTCCCCCGATAGTCTGATAATTTAAAGTCTTCACGAATACTGCCATCGGCCAAAACGGCAGCGGCAATAAAATCCGGGGCCTGACTACATACTGAAACCTGCATTTTTATTTCCTTCTTGGTCTGATTGAATGATTCATGGAGCCGGGTCAGCGGGCTGACTTGTCAGAGTCAGGCAGTCAAAGCTTTAAAACACTGCTGAACTGCCATTCGCGAAACCTCAAATTGGCTAATGCTGATCCGGCGTTGCATATTTAAGCCAAAAAAAACAATCAGGTAAACGGGTAAAGGTGGTTAATGCTTATAGCTGGGATTGCGTTCCATAAAAACGACCACAATTATTGCACTAAGTTTCTCCAATATTTATCTTTCTTTCAGAAGCATATGGGGCTAATTAGCAGGAAGTAGCCATTCCAATTCAGGCACCGAGTGATCGGCACTGCCTTGCAACTGTTTGATTTATTGCTCATCGTTTACCTTTAAGCCTTGGGTTCAGCTAAAGCCAGCAAGACATTTGTACCGGTTCACCGCCAGCGTGCCAGTGTTGCAAGACTATCACAGGTGCTTCTTAACTCTCACGCTCTAGGATTCCCGTTCCTGTATAGCGGTTTGAATGCATCAAATGTCTGTATAATGACAGAAATGTTAATGCGAATCATTCTCACTTGAAATACAAATTTTAATTCTTTTATAATCAGCATTGGGCTTTGGCAGAATCTGGAAAATCCCAGGAGCATCAAAAATCTGCTCAAATTTATGTCGTAAATTGTTGCGAATAAGAATAGTTCGTATTAATATTAATATCTATGTTGTGTTATCAGGATTGGATTTCAGCCAGCATGGATTGTTCAACCTGTTTCCAAACACCTAGTCATTCTGCAGGATACAAGGTGATTTCTGCAGTTGAAGTGGCTTGGTATGGCAATGTTTGAACCAAATGCTGTTTTATTAGAAAACTGGCGTACCAGTTAATTATCTCTCAATCAATGAAATTACTGAGTAAATTACTGATTTCAGTCCCGGAACCTTTGCCTCTTACTTGAATGATGTCGGTGTCGGGCATTCCCTGGCCGAAAATTTCGGGATTATCTCAATGTTCAAGTATGTATCTCTTAGGGAAAACAAAATGAGCAATGTTCGCAAACTGATTCGCTTCAAGCCAGAAATTACAGTAAATGGTTGCAAGCCATTTGGTCTAAACAGATTCAATAGCGGCGATCGGGCACTCAACCAGATTGAAGTTTCATCGGCCTCGCCTATCTTTAATTTCGATTCGCTATGCCTTCCAGCGTAATTTTGAAGGCGGAAGGCAGCAGCAAGCCTCTCCAATCCAGTCTGCTGCCTTCCATTTTTTTTCTGCTGCTGGCATCTGTCGCCAGTGTGGCATATGGCCAGGCACATCCTTGGCAGCGCATTATATCTATAGGTGGCTCGCTAACAGAGATTATTTATGCCTTAGGCGCACAAGAAAGTCTGGTGGCAGTGGATGCTACCAGTTACTACCCGCCTGAGGCAAGTCAGCGGTTCCCCAATGTAGGTTACATGCGCACGCTTTCGGCGGAGCCCATTCTGTCGCTAAATCCTGATCTCATCATTGCCTCCAGTGATGCAGGTCCACCGCAAACACTGGATCAACTCAGAGCGGCGGGAACCAATGTGGTGATGATCCCGGATTTTCCGAGCATGCAAGGTCTGTATGACAAGATCGACATTGTGGCGGAGTTGCTGGGGCGACAGTTACAAGGGGCGGCACTGATTGCCGGTATCCGGGAGCAATACGCTCAGGCAGCCATCCTCATTGACTCGATTGACTCTCGCCCGAGTGCATTGTTCTTGCTGTCGATTGGTTCCGGTGCACCCATGGCCGCTGGTTCAGCCACCTCAGCAGATGCCATGATCACGATGGCAGGGGGGCGTAACGCCCTGGCTGCCATACAAGGGTTCAGGCCTGTTTCACCTGAGGCCATCGTGGCTACGGCCCCTGAATATATCATCATACCTCAGCGCACTTTAGATACCTACGGGTCAGTGGACAATTTCCTGCAAATCCCCGAACTGGCTGGCACACCCGCAGCTCAAACCAAAAACCTGCTGGTATTTGACAACCTGTTTCTTATCGGTTTCGGGCCCCGAACTGTTGAGGCTGTTCTCAAGCTTGCCAGCCAATTACATTCAGGGTTTTCCACCACTGGATTGGACTGAACAAAAAAGTCTGCTGCTAGGTACCATGGTAAAGGATGACCATCCAGACGGCTTGCAAAAGCTTAGGGCGCGTCAGTTTAGAAACCGCCTTACTCATGTGTTTCTGGTTTGTGGTCTGTTCGGTGCAGCCTTGGTCTCGGTATGTTCCGGGGCTGTGGCTGTCACCCCAGGTCAAATAGCCTCCATCCTTGGCGAAAGGCTGGGTATCGCCCTGCCTTGGACCTATGAGTATCAGCATGAACTGGTGGTCATCAGCCTTAGATTACCCCGCATCATACTCGGTATCCTGGTTGGCGGCACGTTGGCACTGTCCGGTGCCGCCTTGCAGGGGTTGTTCCGTAATCCCTTGGCTGACCCGGCTCTGGTCGGTGTTTCCAGTGGTGCAGCTCTGGGGGCGGTGGGGTTTATTGTGCTGGGCGGCAGCGTGGCCGGATTGCTGCCAGAAGTTTTCGGACCATTCTATTTGCCAACGGCCGCATTTGCCGGAGGTTTGCTCATCGCTGTGCTGGTGTACCGCATCGGTGTGGTGGACGGACGGACACAAGTGGCGACCATGTTATTGGCCGGTATTGCCTTTAACGCCATTTGCTCCGCACTAATTGGTATGTTTGTTTTCAACAGCGACGATCAGCAATTGCGCGACCTGACCTTCTGGACTATGGGTAGCCTGTCGCGCAACACCTGGGGCATGTTGTTGCCAGTGTTCCCATTGCTGCTGCTGCCCTGTGTGGTGATTCCTCTGCTCTCCCGGTCTCTGAATGCCTATGTGCTCGGGGAAAGCGAGGCGGGCCACCTCGGCTACAATGTGGAACAGCTGAAAATGCTGACGATTGTCTTTACTTCTTTAGCCATCGGTGCAGCGGTGGCGGTTTCCGGTATCATTGCATTCGTAGGGCTGGTTGTTCCTCATCTGGCGCGATTGTTGCTGGGATCGGATCATCGCCAAGTTCTGCCATGTTCGCTATTGCTAGGGGCTATTCTGATCTTGCTGGCAGATGTCATTTCCCGCACCATGGTGGTACCCGCGGAACTGCCTATCGGGGTCGTGACCAGCTGTATCGGCGGGCCGTTTTTTTTGTGGCTGCTGATCAACAAAAGAATGCTGAGGGGCATATAGGATGTTTGCTGCCTCTGGAATCAGCTACAGCATCGACTCGGCAAGGCTGTTGAGAGATGTCTCATTGACTCTGAGCCCGGGTGAGGTGGTTGCCATCATTGGCCCCAACGGTGCGGGCAAATCCACGTTTCTGAAAGTCCTAGGTGGCGAAATTCAACCCACGGATGGGATTGTCAGTATGGAGGGTCGCAACCTAGTCAGTTGGGGGCGACAGGCACTGGCGAGGCGGCGTTCTATTATGCCGCAAAGCAGCAAAATCGCTTTTCCCTTCAGCGTTTTTGAGATTGTAATGATGGGGCGCAGCCCGCATGCCGTTAGTGAGGAGTCCGAGATCGACTATGACATTGCAGGTGCCGCGATGGCGCGGACCGGAGTGAACGACCTGGCTCTGCGTAATTACAATACACTGTCAGGGGGTGAGCAACAGCGAGTTCAGCTGGCGCGCGCACTGGCGCAAATCTGGACCGGGCCCAAGCACACTCTCAAGGATAGCCATTCGGATCGCTACCTGTTTCTGGACGAGCCGGTGGCCAGCATGGATCCCTCGCATCAACATGAAACCTTGCGGATTGCGCGCGAGTTCAGTCAACATAATGTGGGGGTGCTGATTATATTGCATGACATCAATCTGGCGGCCATGTATGCTGACCGCATAGCTGTTTTCAATCAGGGTGAGCTGGTGGCCGACGGTGAGGCTGTTGCCATTCTGGACGAGCACTTGATGTTAGAGGTGTTTGGTATTCATGTGCTGGTACAGCGACATCCGACACTGAGCTGCCCACTGATTGTCGCACTGCCCGAGGAGATTGCTGTGCGGTCCGACCTCATTACAGCCAGACAGGAGAGACTTAGTGAACAAGCAAGAAAAAGCAGCACTTGAGGCGCGCAGACTGTTTTTAAGTGAGTACCAGGGAGTCCTGTCTACCCACTCGGTCGATGTGCCGGGCTACCCCTTTGGCTCAATAGTACCTTTCTGCCTTGATCACCAAGGTCGACCAGTGATCCAGATCAGCAAAATTGCACAGCACACCAAGAATATTGTTGCCAACCCCAAAGTCTCGCTGATCGTGTCTGAAAGCGGAGTGGATGATGCCCAAGCCCATGGTCGTGTTACCTATCTGGGCAAGGCTGGCAAGGTCCCTGACGTGGATACCGATACCGAACAGCGCTATTTTTCATTTTTTCCCTCTGCGCGAAGCAACTACAATGCACATGATTTTGACTTTTATTATATTGAACTGACACGACTACGTTTCATCGGGGGCTTTGGACAAATCTACTGGATTGATCCGGTCTTGTTTCAGCGCAGCAGTCCGTTTAAACCAGAGCAGGAACGCGGCGCAGTGGAACATATGAATGAGGATCATCTGGATGCCATTCAGCACTACTGCACTCTGGATCAATTGGAGCTTTCTAGTGATGATCCTCCGGTATTGGCCGGTGTCGATGGCGAGGGATTTCATATCAGGGTTGGTCAAAGGATCTATCGTCATCAATTTGAACAGCCAGTTAGTAATTCACAACAGCTTCGAGAAAGTCTGGTGGAACTGGCGCGCAGATCGGCTTGAGATTGGTGTTGGCAGCATTGCCTTTAGCACTGACAGCTGTGTGCAGATCCATGATTGTGATGCGACTTTTCCCTGTCTAAACTTTCCAAGTAAATCAGTTTAACCAAATTACCACCATAGCCAATCATTAGCTGGAGATAATTAGCATCATGTTTATAGCAATGAACCGTTTCAAGATAGCCCTTGGTCATGAGGCAAGTTTCGAAGAGGTATGGAGGACGCGTGACAGCCACCTGGATAACGTACCAGGGTTTAAGCAGTTTCGTCTGTTGAAAGGCCCGGTAACGGAAGACCATGTGCTGTATGCTTCTCACACGGTTTGGGAGTCACAAGCGGCGTTCGATGCTTGGACTCGCTCAGAGGCTTTCAAGGCGGCTCATAAAGGGGCAGGTGATAATCGCGAGATGTATCTTGATCATCCTGAGTTCGAGGGCTTTGAGGCGATCATTTCCTGAGATTGCAATGGTTGGTGAGCAGGGCTACTTGACCCGCTCCGAACCATAGTTCATTTCTTTGGAGTCGGTAATCAGCTATGATCCCGGTAACTAGTGTCTGTATGAAAACCCCACTTTTTTGAAGAATTTTGGTGCAGGGCAATAAAATTATTTTAGAACATTTATTATATAATAAGATTTTTGAGTCAAATCGACAAAAATG
>JAPORB010000066.1 GCA_026710425.1 Gammaproteobacteria bacterium | reverse complement strand
TGGCGACTGGCGAAGTCCCCGCTATCCAGCAGGTGGTGGAGTCGGGCGAGATTGTCAGGCTCGAATAGCGTTTCCCGGATTGGTGTCAGTGCCTCCATGCACAGCACCTTAGGGTAGCGGGTTAACTATGTCAAGCTTTTATTTGTGTAGAACAGGCAGGGTGCGATCAATCCTGAGCCAGAGACTGAGGAACCGGTTTTTCATGCCGAGTGGGAACGCCGGGTGTTTGCCCTCACGCTTGCGACAGGCATGCTGGGACAATGGACAATTGATGAGTCAAGGTATGCCCGTGAGCGGGTTCCTCCGCTCACCTATTTGCAGAACTCATATTACGAGACTTGGTTGGCAGCATTGGAGCAGCTGATAAGTGAGAAAGGGTTGTTGACCGAAAGAGGGCAATGGCAGGCGCATGTGCCAGGACCCAAGCTGGCTAAAAAGCTTCTGGCTACTGGTGGCCCCACCGATAGGAACAGTGACACTGCACCTGAATTTTGTGTCGGAGCCAAGGTAAGGGTTCGAAAAATTCAGACCCGAGGTCATACCCGGGCACCTGGCTATGTACAAGGTACGACCGGTACTATTGCTGCTCACTATGGCGCACATGTGATTCCCGATGCCAGTGCCTTGGGAGAGCAGCGTGGTGAACATCTATATTCGGTTGCTTTTGTCGCAGCAGAATTATGGGGGCAGGAAGCCGAGGCCAGTGAAATCATGGTTGACTTATGGGAGTCCTACCTTGAAGGCCCTGAGTGATGATGATGAATGAGTTTGAACTACAACCCCATAATGAAGTCGGCCCAGTATTCAGCGAGCCTTGGGAAGCACAGGCATTTGCCTTGGTGCTGGCATTGCAACAGCAGGGGGCTTTCAGCTGGAAAGAGTGGGCACAAGTGCTTAATGCCCGGATAGTGGCTGCTCAGGCACTTGGCGACCCTGATTTGGGCGACACATACTACCACCACTGGTTGGCGGCCCTAGAGCAGATGACGCTGAAAAAGGGGCTGACAGACAGGGAGGAGATTGGCAGCAGGTTAGCTGCCTGGAGAGATGCCTATTTGTCAACGCCGCATGGAGAGCCAGTGGAACTCAAGGCATAGGAATAACCACAGAAAGTTTGACAGGCTTCGTGCGACTTTGGTGCGAGGATGATTAGTATTGAGTTACCCCGGATTGTCTGTACAGTGCAACCCAATGGTCTTGCCTTCGCAAGAACATGACATTCTTCCGATGATTGCGGTTCGCCACGAGTCATCAACTGCTCGGTCGCTCACCAGCGACCTGGCCCGCCAAATGGAAAGAGCGTGAAGTGCTGTTGCCGGGGCGAGTCCTCATGGCTGACGGTAGCATCCACTGAAAAAATCTTGCTCAATGAAAGGACTTTGCCAAGGATTTTTCAAGCAATTCTGTGGTATGGTTCCTGCCATATATGCTAGGAGACTTAATCTTGATGCTGTTCGCATAGCGAAAATCCCTGCTTTTGCTGACCTAAAGGCAAACCGGGAAATCTACCCTTTTACGGCATGACCTCCGGTTTCAGGGTGTCGGAGCTACTTTGGACCTTAGAGTAGATTGCATGGAGAATTTATACCAGATCCATGAGGTTAACTCTACTATAAAGCGACCCCCTGCCCGAAACTCAGGTTCCTGAATGCCGACAGTGCCTTGAGGCAACCCTTGGACGCGAGGGTTTCTGCAAATTATAAACGGGTAGGTGCCTAGTCTGATTGCCACAAGGCTCATCCAAATTGCACCTAGTTGGTCGAACTTAATGGCGCGAAAAATCATTGATTCCAGATGGATCTCAGTGCCGTTCACATCCAGCACTCGCAGATGGGAATTGAGCAGTAGCTCATTCATCTCAATTCGCCAGTCAGTACTGCCAGTGCCACTGATATGTAGCTGGTACAAATCACCTTTAGTAATCCTCAGCAATTCCCGCTAAAGGGTCGTCAGTGGGTTTGTGCCTATGATTTGAGGATAATCTCAGCCAGAATGATGTCTGCCTCCTGATTTTTCATGGTTTT
>JAPORB010000081.1 GCA_026710425.1 Gammaproteobacteria bacterium | reverse complement strand
TTTGGCTGAAGAAAATAAGATTGATTGATGCAGCTGTGGCTAGTGCCCATTTCGTGAGTCATAATTATTGACTTACCGACTCATCATCAACCACATCCCCAAAACTTCGGCCTGAAACGACTGGCTCTTGGTGAAGCAAACACCGCATTTTATCAATGTGGCTTTTATCCATGTCCAGGGCGATAGCCACTGCATGATCCCAAATGCACCGAACTTCACACTCTCCATCTCTATATAGAGGCACTTGTATGTGACGAGTGCGCTCCCAAGCACCAACCAATATTTTGAGAATATGACTATTACTCAAGTCAGGAATCATCAGGGCGGCAACTACATTAGGGTTGTATTGTGGGAAAACAAATGCTTTGGCGCATCGCACCATCATTTGGATGCGCCCCATCGTTGAATTAATGAACACAGCGGATGCCTTTGCCTCATCAGAATTCATGCCAGTAACTGGTATCCACCCGTTGCCTATGTATTTAATATCGGAAGCAACGGCAGTTAGGCGGGCAGATGATGCATTCTGACCCCCAGTCACCAGAAGGTGTCCAGCTTTCTCAAGGATTGGTGGTTCATTTACTCCTTTTGGCAAATCGCCTTTAATCTCCCAATTCGAATCTGGATTTGCTTCAATGAACATTTGCCCATCCATACCTTTGGAGTCAATGACGGGAAATATTCGTTGATTAGTCATGCTTTTGTCCTGATATGGTTTCGGTTGAGTTCTTCTTTGGTTGTCTTAGGTACGGCCCGCCTCTCAAGACTTGGCCGGAAGCCTTCGGTAGATACTGCCGTAGAGGTTTGCTCCAGTTTTCCACGGGCTTCTCCCCCCCCCCCCCTTCTGAATTGGAGATTCCATAATCTGACGCAAGTGGAGTAAGAGCTCCCTTTAGCCCTGTCAAACAATCATTTGCAAACTCCCTTAATTTCTGTTGACGAAAGCAAACTGCACCCCAATCGCCAACCTTAATGCGCTCAGATGGCCACCATGATACCTCGCCCCACCCATCCCTAATTATATCTGTTTCCTCCACTTCAAGTATTCTTTCCAGAAGCTCCGAAGACTCCTTTAAATCAGCAGGGAATCTATCAAGCATAATGACTCGTGTGGGCAGATCGAAAGTTTCATTGGGAGTCTTTTTGCTCAAAACAACTAAAGCTTCGTCTATATCAGTGCCATTGCTCATATTTCTTTGCCCAGTTGCAACAGAAACAAGAACTGTATGGACGTTATAATTACTAGCTAAGGCAATACGCTCTTCCAGGCCAGATGGGGCAGTTAGTGCAATAGTTGGGCAAACAAAAGCCATAACGCCGTTATCAACCAAACAAGCATCTGCAAGTGTGATAAACATCGGATGAACCGTGTTTCCCACGTCGCAATTTCCTAAAACCGTTCCCTCAAGGCATCTAAATAGTGCATCACCGCGTCGACGAAGTGCCTTCTTCTCATCAGATGGAAACTTTTCACCCATCTTAGATCTATTAGTAAAAGGTGGATTCATAATGGCGATACGAGTGTTTAGGACATCATTCATGATATTTTCATGTTCTGGTTTATCACCAAAGTTCGGCCCGGTTTGCATGCGTTGACTAGCACTATTTTCATCCTCTAATTTCAATTCATATTTTCGTTCCAATATACGGCTATTGGCCAATAATTCTAGGCTACCTGCTGAGGTTCGGCCAGTTTTGGGGCTAGTTCCATACTCCATAAGGTACAAACACATCCTTCGATACACCACATCCATATTTCCAGCGGTTAGTTGGGACGCAGCGAGTTGTAAAGAGACAGGGTTGATATCAAGACCACAAATAATTTCTTCAACCGCTAATTTTTGAAGTTTAGAGATTTGGTGCGAGTCTGCTCCTTGGGCAACGGCTCGCCGCTTCATTTCCGTTAGCATGGCTATCAATAATGAGCCTGAGCCGCAGGCAAAATCCACCATTCGACATTCTTTCCAAGTCTCGCAGGTAGTCCAATCGGCATCTTTTGGCATAGCACACTCGAGGGTTAACCCAG